>JANYDR010000230.1 GCA_025363495.1 Cyclobacteriaceae bacterium
TCAAAATCCTATAGATCCACAAATCCTCGAAATCCTATTCAAGTTCCTCCGTCTCATGTTCCCTTCCCTTTAAATGCTCCTCTTTCCATTTCTTCAACTCCTCCTGATTCTTCTTCAATTCCTCTTCGGTTGAATGGTAATCAATCAATTTTTTCAAATCGGGTTGACCGGCATCTACCCACGCTGAATACCAAAGATCAGCCGTCATTTTAATACTGGCACGAAACTGACGCTCAACCATACCGCTTAGTCTATCATGATAATGCTTTGAAAAAGTTGCTGAGTAAACCCTTATTGTCTGTTTTCCTTTCGTTTCATAATTGAATTTAACCGGCAAATTTTCTGACAATATTTTCTCTTCTCTTAAAACTGAATCTACCATTGTATGTGCTTTCCTTACAGCTTCCCATGCTGCTTCCTGCGGATCGCTTATATAGGATGCCTTCCCTACATAAAAGTCGTAGGTATCAAAGAACAACTCCGGTAACCTTGATTCCCACAATCCATGAATTCCATGCTGGTTGGTTAGTTGCCCGTTGTGGTTACGTGTGGTGTGCAGCGGCACATTCGCATCACCAACATAATGACCAAGCTCAGCGGAGCATCTTAAAATCCGTTCAGGATCATTCAATAAAAAAGCATCCTTAAGCTGATTGAACATTCTGACAATATGCCAGAGAACAATACCATGCGCTTTCAGAGTGTCTTCACTAAATTTCTTTGTTGCCTGATTCCAATATTTGGGAAGGACCTGCCAGACACTATCACCATACTCCTCTACATCCATATAATGACGCGGGCCTTCTTCCGGAACCGCGTAACGCCGGCGGTCCGGATACGTCGATGCTTCTGAAAGGTATTCTATATGCCTTTTGTAGAAGTCAACCATTTCGGGCGGCAAGGTGAAAACGGCCAACCGGTTAATCTTTTGATGACCAAAAAATCCCCAGGCGGAGCTAGTGAGAATTGCCGTGAGTAAAATTACTTTCAGAGTCGGTTTCATGAGACTATATTTCGTTAACCGAAATTACCTTCTCCATGCGAAATTTTATTTTTATTCTCTGTCTGTTTATCCAGACAATTATTAAGGCGGCAGACCCTTATCCCCGCAACGAAGCCATCGACATAAGGCATTACCTGTTTAAAATAGAGATAAATGATTCCACCGACCGCATTGCTGGTGAGGCGAGTGTGGATATCCGGTTTAAAAAGGCCCTCAGCGATTTCGAACTTGATCTGGTGAGCCTCAACGCCAGCGGACAGGGAATGACGGTGAAAGAAATCCTGATGAATGATCAAGCTTTAAAATTTTCTCATCAAAACGA
This sequence comes from Cyclobacteriaceae bacterium, assembly GCA_025363495.1. Lineage (GTDB taxonomy): Bacteria > Bacteroidota > Bacteroidia > Cytophagales > Cyclobacteriaceae > ELB16-189. Next base: position 1,326 of record JANYDR010000230.1, read on the forward strand.
CAGGGTCAGAATCTATTTAGCAAGTGCTTCAAAGACAGGTGAGGAAAAGAAAATCGTAATACGGTACAGCGGCATTCCACAAGACGGATTAATCATTAGTAAGAATAAGTTTGGCGATCGTACTTTCTTTGGTGATAACTGGCCTAATCGCGCACATCATTGGCTGCCAACAATTGATCATCCTTATGATAAAGCCACCTGCGAATTCATCATCACAGCGCCCGAGCAATATAGCATCATTGCCACCGGAGAAAAGTTGGAAGAAAGTTCTATTGGAAAAAAGACGAAGCTCACGCACTGGAAAACATCAGTTGCTCTCCCCACCAAGGTGATGGTATTTGGAGCAGCTCGTTTTGCTATTGAGTTTGAAGGTAAGATCAATGGAGTACCACTGGAGAGTTGGGTCTATCCGCAAAACCGCAAGGAGGGATTTTCTGATTATTCCATTGCAGCAAAGCCTCTTGATTTCTTCAGCAAAATGATTGCACCTTATCCCTATGAAAAACTAGCCAACGTACAATCCACTACCCGTTATGGAGGCATGGAAAACGCTAGCAATATTTTCTACTATGAAAACTCAGTTACAGGAAAAGGAAACATTGAAGGTCTAGTAGCACATGAAATAGCTCATCAGTGGTTTGGCAACTCGGCATCAGAAAATGATTGGCATCATGTCTGGTTGAGCGAGGGTCTGTCAACGTATAGCGCGCATCTTTTTTCAGAAAACGAACACGGTAGCAGGCAATTAATGGATGAGATGGAGAAGGATCGAAAAAGAGTCATCTCTTATTTTCAGGAAAATCCAAGCCCCATCGTAAATACTACTAATACAGATATTAATAAAGTATTGAATGCTAATTCTTATCAGAAAGGATCATGGGTATTGCACATGCTTCGGCATGAAATCGGTGATGAAAAATTCTGGGAAGGGCTACGTGAATACTACAAGCAATACCAATTCAGCAATGCCATGACCGACGATTTCCGTAAGATAATGGAAGCCGTCTCGGGCAAGGATTTAAAGGGTTATTTTGATCAGTGGATCTTCCGAGCAGGCCAGCCGAAACTAGAGGTCACATGGCAATATGACTCCCGGCTGAAGCAAACCAAAGTCACTGTTGAGCAAAAGCAGGAATCGTTATACGACTTTCCCCTCGAGCTGGGATTTGTAACAGGAGGTCCGGAGCAATTGGAAAAAGTTCGAATTTCAGCCAAAAAGCAACAGTTTATGGTTTCTGGAGCCCCTCCAGCTGGTATTACACTGGACCCAAACACCTGGCTTTTGTTTGAGGGAACTATAAAGCAGATTCCTAAATGACGCTTTGCAAATCCCGCGTTTCGTTTTACCTTTGCAATCCTTTTGAAAAACAACTATGGCAAACCATAAATCAGCTGAAAAACGCATCCGCGCGAACGAGACTAAGAGGGTAAGCAACCGCTACCAGAATAAGACTACGCGCACCCAGG
>JANYDR010000232.1 GCA_025363495.1 Cyclobacteriaceae bacterium
GTAGGTGATACCAATAGCAAAACAGGAAGCGCCTACACCACGCATTGCAACACACATGTGATTTGCAATGCGTGGTGTAGGTGATACCAATAGCAAAACAGGAAGCGCCTACTTTTCAGGAAAATTCAGGGACGAAAATACCAAGAGAGAATTCCTAAATTTCATTAACAGCCCGCAGCCTCATTTGTAGTCAGTCATGCCACCGCTGGCGAAGCCAGTCATGCCACCGCTTCCGTGTCATCACGAGAGCGGTGGCATGACTATTTAAGGGCCTTTTTTGTTTTGAATCATGGTCAAACCTGTTGTAGCTTTAGCACTTCTAACCCTGAAAACGAATTTTTATGGTATTCGACTTAGACATGATCAAGGCCTTTTACGCAGCGATGCCAGGCCGTATCGCCAACGCAAGAAAAGCAGTTGGTAAACCTCTGACACTCTCCGAAAAGATTTTGTATTCTCACCTTCACTCATCTCAAAGCTTCCAGGCTTTCGGGCGGGGTAAATCGTATGTTGATTTTGCTCCTGACCGTGTCGCGATGCAGGATGCAACCGCACAAATGGCTCTCTTGCAATTTATGTCTGGCGGAATTCCTAAAGTACTCGTGCCATCAACCGTGCATTGTGATCACTTGATCCTCGCGAAAAATGGTGCCAAGCAAGATCTTGCAGATTCAATCACTGCAAGTGGCGAAGTTTTCAATTTTCTTGAATCCGTTTCGAATAAATATGGCATTGGGTTCTGGAAACCAGGTGCCGGTATCATTCACCAGGTCGTAATTGAAAACTATGCATTCCCAGGCGGTATGATGATCGGTACTGACTCACACACAGTAAATGCTGGTGGACTTGGTATGGTGGCTATTGGAGTTGGAGGTGCAGATGCTGTAGATGTTATGTCAGGCATGGCGTGGGAATTAAAATGGCCGAAACTGATTGGTATAAAGCTTACCGGAAAACTGAGTGGCTGGACATCATCAAAAGACGTTATTCTAAAAGTGGCGGGTATCCTTACTGTGAAAGGTGGAACCGGCGCTATTGTTGAATACTTCGGACCTGGAGCCCTCACACTTTCTTGTACAGGAAAGGGAACTATCTGTAACATGGGTGCTGAGATTGGCGCCACAACATCAACCTTTGGTTATGATGAGAAGATGGCGCAATATCTCCGGGGTACTGATCGTGCCGAAGTTGCCAAACTTGCTGACAAAGTGAAAGAGCATCTTACAGGAGATCCTGAAGTGTATGCTCATCCTGAAAAATATTTTGATGAAGTTATTGAGATCGATCTTTCAACATTGGAACCCCATGTCAATGGACCCTTTACTCCTGACCGTGCTATTCCTATTTCAAAATTTGCAGATGAAGTCCGCGCAAACGGCTGGCCTCAGCAATTAGAGGTTGGATTGATTGGCTCTTGTACAAATTCATCCTACGAAGACATTACACGTTCAGCTTCACTGGCTAAACAGGCTGTCGATAAAAAACTAAAAGCCAAAGCAGAGTTCACTATTACACCAGGTTCTGAAAAAGTACGGTACACTGTTGACCGTGATGGATACCTTGACATTTTTGGAAAGATGGGTGGCGTGGTGTTGGCAAACGCATGTGGACCTTGCATTGGTCAGTGGTCACGTCACACCAATGATCCAAATCGCAGGAATTCCATCATCACTTCCTTTAACAGGAACTTTGCAAAGCGCAATGACGGCAATCCTAATACACATGCTTTTGTTGCATCCCCTGAGATCACCACAGCCTTTGCTATTGCCGGAGACTTAACTTTCAATCCGCTAAAAGACACCTTACTCAATGAAGACGGTGTTGCAGTAAAATTGGATGAGCCAAAAGGTGTTGAGTTCCCTCCAAAAGGATTTGATGTAAAAGATCCTGGATTCATCGCTCCTGCGAAAGATGGAAGTAAAGTTGTAGTTAAGATTGATCCATCTTCAAAACGTCTTCAGGCATTGGCTCCCTTTGCTCCATGGGATGGAAAGAACTGGTCAGGAATAAGACTTCTTATCAAGGCTAAAGGAAAATGTACAACAGATCACATCTCGATGGCAGGTCCATGGCTTCGCTTCCGCGGTCATTTGGATAACATCTCCGACAATACCCTCACGGGCGCCACGAATTTCTTCAATGATAAGACCGATAGCGTTAAAAATGAATTGACAGGTCAATACGGACCAGTGCCAGCAACCCAGCGAGCGTACAAAGCAGCAGGTGTGGCTACCATCGTAGTTGGCGATCAAAACTATGGTGAAGGCTCTTCACGTGAGCATGCTGCTATGCAGCCACGTTTTCTTGGTGTGAGAGGAATCCTGGTGAAATCATTCGCTCGTATACACGAAACAAATTTGAAGAAGCAAGGCATGTTAGCGATGACTTTTTCAAATGAAGCTGACTACAATAAAATTCAGGAAGACGATTCAATTGACTTCTTAGATTTAACGTCTTTTGCTCCTGAAAAACAATTAACATTGGTGTTGAACCACAAGGACGGAAGCAAAGAGACTATTAAGGTCAATCACACTTATAATGCAGGACAAATCGAATGGTTCAAGGCGGGTTCAGCGTTGAACTTAATGGCAAAGCAAATTGCTGCGAGAAAAGCAGCCCCCGCTCCTGTTGCTGCAAAGGCTAAGGCAAAACCGGTTGGCAAAAAGGCAGCTAAGAAAGTTGTCAAAAAAATTGTAGTTAAGGCTAAAAAGAAAATCGTTAAGAAGGCAGCTAAAAAAGCAGTAAAGAAGGCTGCTAAGAAAACCGTTAAGAAAGCTGCCAAAAAGAAGAAATAGAATTTGAATTTCTTTATCCATGTATAAAGTAAGGGCCCCTAGCTGTTCGGGGCCTTTTACTTTATTAGTGGCATAGTTTTTTATACTCTATTGAATACTTACCTATTCTATCACAGGCATGCGGCATTTTCTCCTCGTATTAATCTGTCTCGCGACCGGAGTTAATTCCATTGCCCAGGGTTATCAGGCAAAGAATGACGTTGCTTCACAAACGGATTTAATCGAGATTCTGGTTAAGGCCTTTCATATTACTATTAAGCAAAAACCTCCCGGCTCAAAGCCAATATCATTTTCAATTATGCCTGCCTCTACTACTTCATCGGGTGGAAATAAAATTTTAGTTTCTTCTATCAACGCTGCTTTTACTTTAGGCCACGTTGATTCAACAAATATTTCAAGCGTCTTTGTTTTACCTTATACTGATTTCTATCAAAATATTGGAGTTGGAACAAAGATAAATCTCTGGACACCGGAGAATAACTGGAACATTCCGGCAGAGTTCAGGATTAGTAGCTTGACCCAATATACATATGGACTTGGAAGCAGCTCTGAAAAAAGTGACGAGTTCCAACTAAAGTACAATAACGTTCGCGCATACCTAAGTGGCAACCGGCGGTTGGTCGATCATTTTTACGCCGGGCTTGGACTCAATTACGACCGGTATTATAAAGTTGGTCAGAAAGATGCCCCTACTACGCCAAGTGCTTTTGAGAAATACGGAGTGGGGACCAGCCCAACTTCCTTTTCTACCGGAGTATCACTAAACGCATTGTATGATGATCGTAAAAACTCTATCAACCCTGATAATGGTCATTACTTCAGTTTAATTTATCGCGTCAATCCCTCCTTTTTGGAAAATCAAAGCAAATGGACCTCGGTGTATTTTGATTTCCGGCAATACACATCTCTGGATGCTCATAAGCGAAAGATACTTGCGTTATGGGCATTTTATTGGGGATCATATGGAGATGTCCCCTACTTCAACTTGCCCGGCACTGAATTGGAATTTGGAACGCGATCGGGTCGTGGTTTTGCACAGGCCCGGTATCGCGGGAAGCAAATGCTTTATCTGGAAGCAGAATATAGATTTGATATTTCAGATAACGG
>JANYDR010000294.1 GCA_025363495.1 Cyclobacteriaceae bacterium
CAAAACTGGGCGACTTCCTTTTCCGGGAGCAAAACTGGGTGAAGCGTTAAAATTATATTAGCTCTTTAAATTTTCACTTTCCAGTTTGTGCGATCGTGGTTAGGCGGGAAATTTGAACTTTGAAAGGACTTCTAAATTCACGCGACGGTAGCGGAAGAAAACTTATGAGTGATAATTTTATTTCTGTCTCTGTCTATTGATTTCCACCTTCGCACCACATAAATATGTGACATGCATATGCAAAGCAGTATAATTTATCTGACGCTCACGTATACGTATACTCTTATGACGGTAAATGTTGGCTCAGCATATGCATACGTGTGACGCATAGTATTATTTTGATTCACACTGCACATATGCATATGCAGTATAATTTCTCTCGTAGTAGTACGATCTCAGTTTGCATAGGTGGTTCTTATGCAGCATAATTTATCACACTGCAATGCAACATATTCATATGCATGCAACATGCAACATGCATATGCATGGGAGGCGCTATGGCGCTGTATTCGCATTTTCATGTGCTTATAATTGACGCCCGCAGCGGATACTCTGGAGCTTCCAATTCTGTCAATAAAGATGATGGGATTGACCATGAGGCTCATGAAGAGAAACATCATCTCGATGTCAGTAGATTCTCAGAGTTTTAACTATTGCTATGGCTATGCGTTGCAGCGACCGTTTGTAATTGGCACCTCCGTCGTAGCGTGCATTATCATTACCCACCAACAAGGGAATCATTCCGTCTGCCGCTGCAGCTGCAGCAGTTATTCCGTCAGCACTCCCAGGCTGCAGCTCCGCTAAATGCTGCAGAGCAGCTTCACTGCGCAAAACCGCCATCATATTTAGCGGGAAATTCAAATTGATTACGTTTACTAGCACTGATGGATTTCTCAAATGAGCGGGAAATTCAAATTGATGTTGACTAGCATTGGTGGATTTCGTCAATGAAGAAGAGAGGCAGGCGCTCACGCTCTCTCACGCGCGTAAGCTGCATATTTCGAAGTTGCCTTCGGAATGGGTAGAAGAGATATTTGCGCAGAAACAGTTTTACCTCAATTCAATCATAGTTAAGAATGAGCGACACTCCAAGTACAACCTGTGTTCCGCCGGTAGTTCTGTCAACGATCAGCGCGATGTCTGTTCCGACAGTCGGACCTTCAGTTCCAGCTGATACTCTGATGGGCAACGCACTAAAAAAATGTGTGCAACTCTATCTCAATCATGTGGAGGCTCTCACAGAGGTGCAGCCACGCAAGGTTCGAAGGGCAATTGCCGAAGCTTGCCGCACGGAGCTCTCCAAGTTTAGCAGCAATGTCAAGAACGTCCTGAGTCGGAAGTCGATGAGCCGAGAGAAGGTTGCAGCAGTCATGAACTGGAAATCCTTCAATCACATCCCAGATGCTTTTAAACGTGTCAACAACGTGGGCAAGAGGAGCATGATTAGCAGGGAATTAGAGAAGAGCACACTAGCAAGGCTGTCGGCAATTATTGAGGGTTGATCGCCCACAGGCGAAATTCGCTGGCAATAAATCGGTGCAATTGCTCACATTTATATATTCATTTTATTGATTATAATTCAATCATATCATCGTCAATACGAGGTCTCAGACCAAGATCGAGAAATGAGCACAAAAAATTATACGTATCATCTATGATTGCGTGGTACTTGCTAGAGACAGTGTAGTTATCGTCATTGCCTCCACCGTCTTTGAGGCTCATCCAGACTTGTTGTAGATGTTTGAAATGTTCAATGTGAAGATTGACACTAAAGTTTACACCATGCATGAGCAGAGATAGAGATGACAGATCGCTATTTAAAATAATGGCTTGGTAGTTGATATCCTTGATAGACGGGCGGCAAGTTAAAATGCGTGATATGTCTTTTATGTCGAAGCGCGTTTGTATTGTTCGCAGAACGTAGATCTTGCGGAGAAGACTTTTCTGTGGAACACCCATGCTTGTTGCAGCCCGCGAAATCCTCAAGTTGGAATACGAGGTGTTGGAGAACGCTGGCGGCGACGAGACAAAAATCGACCGCCTGGCCTTCAAGGAGAAGAAGCACCTGGATACGTTGCTCTTCAATGCTCGGCAACGTTCAGGTGGGGGTCTTCAGACGCACCGAATTCTTAGGTGGTAGCAAACATGTGCTCTCTCTCATGAGCTAGCAATTTCTTTGCTGACGTGGTGGCTTTACCACAGAAACGGCAGATATGAATCCTGTGGTACAAACGACGGTGTTTAGCAAGTTGGTACGTCTGAGGGAATGCAGTGCCACACTTTTTGCACTTGTGGAGCTTCGAGTGTTCCATCTATAACTCTTTCACTTCTGTATACGTCGAATTGGTAGGAGAAAATAAATGTTGAATGGAAATGACTATCTATTGTAGACATCCGTTTGCAACTGCCCCTTTCTCCCCTCCGTGACCGCGATCACTGCTGAGTTTTGCGCTTGAAACAACTACAGCAGTATAATTCATCGACTATGGCCGAAGAGGTCACCTCCCAATTTCACGCCAACTCTCGCAAAATAATTGAGGACAACCTGGGACTCCCGGAGTTCAACATGTAGAAATCGCGTCTGAATTATACTTGGTGTCTTTACCTTTCGTGAAAACAATTTTCTTTCCTTCCGATAGAAATTCATCGGCAAGATCAATAGCCTGATTCATATAGCCGCCAGGATTGCCTTGCAAATCAAGGACAAGTTTTTTCATGCCTTTGTTACGAAGCTTGTCAAGGGATGTATGGAATTCTTCAAAAGTCGTTTGTGAAAACCGGTTGATTTTAATGTATCCGGTTTCAGGATCAATCATATAAGAGACATCAACTGAATGCTGAGGAATCTTATCCCGTATGATGGTGAACTTCAGGGGTTCTTTCGAATTTTTTCTGATGACTTCCAGTTTTACTTCAGTTCCTTTTGGGCCCTTCAGTAGCTTCATCACCTGTGGGTTTGTCAACCCCACATTGGCAATAAGTTTATCACCAACTTTTACGATTTTATCTCCGGGACGTAAGCCCACAGCTTCCGAAGGTCCGCCGCTGAGTGCTGATACTACTACAAGCGTGTCGTGGAATATGTTGAACTCAATGCCGATTCCCTCAAAATTTCCCTGAAGATCTTCGTTTGCTTCAATGCGTTGACTGATGGGTATGTAGGAGGAATGGGGATCTAGCTTATCGAGCATGTGCTGAATAGCATCATCCACCAGTGCATCTGTCTGGGTTGTATCCACATATTCATTCTTGATCAGGCCCAAAACTTCCCTGAATTTCTGCATGTCTTCACCGGATGATTTTCCCGGAATCGACCTGGAATTGAGGCTGGTGCCGATCAAAACTCCAGCTGCCAGGCCAATGCATAAGACGATGGGAAGGCCAATCTGGCGGGGACTGTTGTTAATTTCACTCATAGAAATAATCTTCCTAGCTAGAAACGTCAAATATGCGCCAAAGTTCAGATTCAGCGAAACTGGCCTTTAATGAATATTGCAGAAAGGCCCGGCTATTTTTATCTTTACCCCTCCATGGAAAAAACCGGACTTCGAAACAGGCGCATCGCTGACTTGGTTGAGCAAGACAATGTGCGGGCGTATGTCCTGTATTATTTCGGCATTCGGTTTTATGAGTATTCGGAAAAAACGCTGGAAGAAGTTTGCCAGTTACGCGGTCTTAAAGTGGAGCACGTGGTCAGGCAGCTTGAATCACCCACCCATGCATTATCGGAAGAAAGCATTCCATTGGTTTCTTATCCAATTGATTTAATCATTGAATATCTCAAGCACGCTCACTTTTTGTTTGTCAAGCGCAAGCTTCCCTATATTTCACGATTGGTGGAAAGCTTTAATGCCGATCACGAGGCATACGAGTCCATTGCAAAAGACTTGAAAACACTCTTCCCTCTTTTCGTGGAAGATTTCGTTCATCATATATACGAAGAAGAGGCTAAGCTTTTTCGATACATTAAACTCCTTGATAATACTGATAAGGGTAAATACAATCCTTCCCGATTATTTTATATGATGGAACGTCATTCACTGCAGCGTTTTGCTGTGGAGCATGAAGTTCACGATGATGAAATGGAAGGCATTAGAAAAATCACTCAGGATTACAAGGTAGATGGCAACACACCACTTCATGTTCGTGTAATATATTCTGAACTCACTGCACTGGAGAAAAGCTTACAGGTTCACGCCAGGATCGAAAATGAAATACTTTTTCCGAAGGGCATGATGCTTGAAAATAAGATCAAAACATCTTTCCAGGAGAAGGTTAAGTTTAATTAATGAATCCCTTCGGGATCTAATTTACCATAAAGGTACGGAGTGAATGCAGCACAGGAGACTTGCAGTCCAGAGCAAACGAACTTAGAACCTAGAACCCAGAACTAAAAAAATGCCTCGCATTCTCGCAATTGATTTTGGTTTAAAGAGGACCGGGATTGCTGTAACAGACACAAATCGTATCATTGCCACTGCCCTTGAAACTGTAGCGAGTGATAAGCTCATGAATTTTCTGACAACTTATTTTCAAAGGGAGCTGGTAGATCAGTTAGTTGTAGGAATGCCCAGGCGATTGAATAATGAGGATACTGATATGACTCAACCAGTCCGGCAGCTGATTGAAAAACTCAAAGAAAAATTTCCGGAGAAGCCTGTTGCTCTTATTGATGAAAGGTTCACTAGCTCAATAGCACATCAAACGATGATTGATGGTGGGATGAAGAAAAAAGACAGACGCGTAAAGGGAAACGTAGATATGATCAGCGCCACTCTGATTTTACAATCTTACATGGAATTGAAAAAATAACTCTTGCATGTTTTATTTGTTAAGCTTTTAGTTTGAATATCTTACTACTTCAACACTTCTAAAAATTCACCACATTCACACTTTTTTCTACCTTTGCAGTTGAATCAGTATTTAAAAATGGTCTATCCTATTGTCATGTATGGAGATCCGGTGTTGCGGAAACGCGCCAAGGAAATCGAAAAAGCCTCGGATCTGAAGCCATTTATTCAGGACATGTTTGACACAATGTATGCCGCTCATGGCATCGGGCTTGCAGCTCCGCAAATCGGCAAGGGCATCCGGCTTTTTGTGGTGGATGGTACTACCCTGGAAGATATTGAAGATGATATGACCGGGTTTAAAAAGGTATTTATAAATCCTGAGATCCTGGAAGAGAATGGAGATGAATGGGAATTTGAAGAAGGTTGTCTAAGCATACCTAATATCAGGGAAAACGTTGCCCGCCAGGCCGAATTGAAAATCCGCTATTTTGATGAGGACTGGAACCTGAAGACGGAGAAGTATGATGGCATGAAGGCCCGTATCATTCAGCATGAGTATGACCACCTGGACGGAAAAATGTTTGTCGATTATCTCTCCCCTTTAAAGAAGCGGATGCTCAAGGGCAAGCTCACTGACATCAGCAAGGGAGACGTAGATACCGAATACCGGATACTTGCTCCTTTAAAGAAGTAGGTCAGGCGCTATACTTCATGTGTGGGAGCTTGGATTCGTCAGGCACCCGGACAGTAATATCACCGTTCACCCTTACCTGGCACGCCAAGCGCTCATTTTCTTTCAAGAGCCCTTCGAGCTCGTACTTCTTTTCTGCGTGAGTCTGACCACTCAGATGCTCAATTCCTTTTACCACAATCATTTTACAAGTTGTACAACGCCCTTTTCCACCGCAATAGTGCATCCAATCAATGGAGTTGGTGTGGAACTGATAAAGGGCTGTTTTATTCAACTCTTCCAGTGACAGTTCTTTTTGTCCGAGATTTTCTATGATTATCTTTACCATCGTTCAAGAAGTTTTACTACCCCTTCCCCTTGCTGCCATGGATGAAAAAATCAGTTTAAAGGCCCTTGAGGATTACAGTGACGATTACGCATCGAAAGTAACAGCTTCTTTTTTCTCCGGGAAAGAGAAAATCACGGGTCCGGAAATATTGAAGGTATGTGATATCCATCAGATCAATTTATTTGTTATCCGGGAATTGCTCCATGCCTGGAAGCTTGAAAATCAAAAACTTCGGAGTCCTTTTTTTGATTACAGCGCACCAGCAGTTGCAGACGCTCTGGCTAAGTTTCAGAACATACTGTCGAATCACATTTCAATCTCAAGGGAGAATTTTCAGCCTCTATTGAAGAAGGCGGTAAACAAAACACTTTTTTTAATTCTTGATCCATATGATTTCTATTCTGAAACGCTTGACAATGGAGCTGGTGGTCAACTGAAGATTGAAGAGCTTAAAAATGAGGTCAAGTATGTTAAGATTAACTGCATACCACTCGAAAATCTTTTAACCAAGCTTGATGAGAAGAAGCTGCAATCTATTTCGGGCAACGAAGCGTTTGCTCTACTCGACCGTATCCTGGAAGAAGTAAATTTTACGCCAGAAGAAATTGATGCTTATGTGACAAAGTTTTCCATCATCACGCCTCTTGATTTGGAAAAACTTTATG
>JANYDR010000309.1 GCA_025363495.1 Cyclobacteriaceae bacterium
GCCTCCAGAAACGTTCCTTGACATGCAAGGGTATCTAACTAACACGGTGGAGCTAGGATACGACATCGCACACAGTCTCCAGTATTCCCATTTATATTTTTTAGTATTAAAAAAAATCCTGGGGCTGCTCAACAAGCCGAATAATGAGCATCTAAAGAAATTCCAAGAACTTATTTGCTCTGCCACTGACCTTGATTTTATACCACCCGCTAACGGAAGGGAAAATCCATTTGAACTTATGGGCATTGAAAACAGGAGCAATCTTCTTTTTAAATCCTATTGGGTGCTGGCAGATTGGCCTCACCGATTCAGGGAACTGACTTCAAAGGCTGGCCTAAAGAGCAAGCAGTTCAACGACGATTTCTTGGAAATGCCATATTGGTTTAAAATTGAGATCGATAACAATAAGCTCGTATATGCAGAATGGCGCAAACAGTTTCCCGACTTTATCTACAGCAGTTTTTCAGATCTTGCACGCTGGCGAGTTTCAAAGATAAACAACGGAAAAGACCCTAGCGTCAAAAGAGGGGTCCGTTAATCAACGCCATACCCTTCTTGGTCAACCTTAGCGATTATCCTGCCGCATAACTCTTTTGCGGTGTCGCTCATATGATATAGCCTGATAACCGAGAATCCGCTTTTATTTTCGTTCAATTTTCCCATGGTCCTAAAGTTCTCGTCTACTGCCTCAACAATTGCAGCAATATCAGGACCATTAAAACAGACTGTGTTATTTTCATCTAATTTATTCTTAATGACAACCTTGATAGAAATGCCCTGATCCATCTCACAAAGGATATACTCCCTCTTCTTGGGAAAACGTATATAGACCATGTACATATGAACTTCGCTTTTTCCTTCTGCTGGCATAATCATGGCCACCCTGTCGGGTTGGTACCATTTGGTGCTTTTAGGACTTTCTTCATCAAGCATAACCACATAATCAACGACTGCCCCCTTTGTCCTGAACTCTTTGCAGAGTATGACAATAAATTTCGAAATACCGACCTGGCCAATTTCTTTTTCCTCATCTTCAGGATTTATAATTTCAATGTTGGTACTATCGCCTCCACTCTCGGTGTTTTCATTGACAGAAATATTGGTGATCGGAAGCAGAGTGCCTTCCCACGTATTCTTGGGAGGGACTGTCTTTCTACGGTCCAGCCTTTTCTTTTCCCTGGGCATGGTTGGGAACTTTGAACCTTTTTCGGTATATTCTACGCTCCTTGCACGGTTGTTGTTTTTCCGGTTATGGTTAAAATCTTTGTCGCCTTTAATGAAAGAATCCCTTTTCAAAACAAAATCTCCAAATTCGTCTTCGATATCTTGATCTTCTCCATCATCCTGTTTCTTTTTGTTATCATCGGGATGTTGTGATGGAACGGGTTTCAACCCTTTTTTTTCCCGGGTTTCATCAACTTCATTGCGGGGTGTCTCATGATCGTATGCAAGCTTCTTAAATGGCCATGGGCCATAGCACTTCAATATCTCAGTGACATTAAGTATGGTAACATTGCCTAAGTTGATGGTGTATCCCTTCAAGTTGAGTGAGGTATCATCGTTGAAAGGGAAAATACAGTCCAAATGCAATGATCCTTTATTACCGGATTCCAACTTAGCGTTTATAACAGACCTATAAATTGTGTTCGCTGATTTTAACGCCTCAGAACTGAAGGCAAGCCTTGCAATGAATTCAGCGTCTCTAAGGTGCATGGCATCCCGCACGAGGATCTCATAGTATTCTTCTCCATTCTTGATAGCCGACACTGGGACATATAATTCGTTCCTGAGGTCGCTGGAAGCTTTCCCATCCATCAATGCCCGGAAGAGTTTGGTCGAGGGGAACCAATAGAACCTCGCCAGTTCAGTCGCCGGAAAAATCATAAAATCGTAATTCGCCTGAGATCGTTTTTTATTGGGGTACACTAGGATTTTACTATTGGCCGCAAATCTTTTGGCTTCGGACTTTGGGAAACCAGAATCAAGCAAGTTCAGGGCCATGGCTTTGATAAAAGCCTCCCCATGCTTCCACTTGCCAAGGGTTGTGTGCTCATGGCCTGATGCGCTGTCCAGGTCAATCTTAAAGTCTGGAAGGTACCCCAAATGGCTTTTGAACATTACGGTTCCACTTTTCAACAAGGTTCCCACTGGGAATATACGTAGAAGCCTTAACGGTATCGAAATCCATTGTGGCTTTTTTAAATCAAGACTTTCGACTCGGAAGTTTTTAAGTTCGACTGACTTGACACGATGAACAGATGCCTTCACATAGGGTGTGCCATCATCGCTCACCCCCGCTCGATCGATCCATGTTATCATCCAGAAATCACGGGGATCAAGATGTGCGATGGATTTTTCAACAATCTTTTTAAGTTCTTCAAGGGTGATTTGGTGCGCCCACATCTACAAATTCTCGTTATTTGATATTAGTTCTCATTATTTAATGATAACCACAGTGCTAGCGGTAGGTCATAAGCCGACCCCTCTTTGCGAATATCTGCAGGCGCAAAGTTTACCACTACTTTGTTGCGCGGCATAAAGTAACCCGCTGTCTTCATGGCCGACTCCACCCGATGCTCGCTTTCTTTCACAGCATTATCAGGCAAGCCACTTAAATGAAAATGTTGTCCTTGTGTAACGTTTACCTCAACGGTGATAGTTTTGGCATTCACGCCATGCACAGCACCACCAAAAGTTTTTGACACCACAATCTGAAATGGTTAAAATGAAAGATTGAGTTTAGTGCTTTTTCTTTAACTCTCCAAATAACCATTGAGAACACAAAGATTCACAAGTAAATTTTTGAAAACTGGATTGCGTAATAAGCTACACCACTTGCTTCTCGATGAGTAGCATGAGTATGTGGATCACTTTGATGTGTATCTCTTGAATGCGATCG
>JANYDR010000321.1 GCA_025363495.1 Cyclobacteriaceae bacterium
ATCAGAAGTGCACGCGCTACGGGCACGCCTGGTCCACCGAGGACAACTATCCAATCACGCTCGGCGTCGGCGCTCGCTACCTGTCCTTCGCCCCCCAAGGCACCACCTTCATGGAGAACGTGCCAAGGTAGCTGTTGAATCATACGATGATCGCATTGATCCGGTAGGTGCCTGTGTTGGTATGAAAGGATCACGCATTCATGCTATTGTACGCGAATTGCAAAATGAAAATATCGACGTCATTAACTATACTGAAAACCTGGAGTTGTTCATCCAACGCGCGTTGAGCCCGGCGAAAATTGTGAACTTGAAAATAGACAAAGACACAAATCGCGTATCCGTTTATCTGAAGCCTGATCAGGTTTCGCTGGCTATCGGTAAAGGCGGTCTCAATATCAAATTGGCCAGCAGACTCGTAGGTATGGAGATTGACGTATTCCGTGAATTGGGCGAACAAACTGCCGGTGAAGAAGACGTTGACCTGGATGAATTCTCAGATGAAATTGAGAGCTGGGTTATTGATCAGCTAAAGCAGATTGGCCTTGATACGGCAAAGAGTGTATTGGCCCTTAACAAGGAAGAGTTAGTTAGAAGAACCGACCTGGAAGAAGAAACGGTCGAAAATGTAGTGGCCGTTTTGAGCAAGGAATTTGAATAATTTCACTTAGAAATCACATAAATCAGAAAAAACATAGTCAACTTTGAGCATGGCAGAAGATAAAATGATAAGGCTGGGGCAGGCATCCAGGAAACTCAATGTGGGTCATAATACCATATTGGATTTTCTGGCTAAGAAAGGCTTTGTCGTGGAAAACAACCCCAATACAAAACTCTCCGCTGAACAGTTTGCCATGCTGTCCAAGGAGTATGCCGCGTCTGCTTCTGAAAAAATCGAGGCATCCGGACTTACAATCGGAACCAAGCATGCTGAAAATCAAACGATCAAAAACGAGCCTGTCACAAACCGTAAAAAGACGGAAGATGATGACAGTATCATGATCAAGAATCTTGGCTCAAAAGAAATCAAGGCCAAGGAAGAAGTTAAGCAACCCGAAAAAGTAGAGCGCGAAAAGACAAAGCTGGAAGGCATCAAAGTAGTAGGCAAGATTGACCTCGAGAAAGAGAAGAAGAAAAAAGAGGAGCCTAAAGAAGTAAAAGCAAAAGAGAAAGAAAAAGAAGTAAAAGAACCTAAAGAGGTTAAGGAAGTAAAAGAGGCTGTCAAAGAAGTAAAAGAGGTTAAAGTTGAAACGGCTCCCAAGAAAGTAGAAACACCTCCGGAAGTTATCGTAGAAAATACTCAGCCTCCTGAACTGGAATTAATTAAAGCTAAAGCTGATAAGCTTCAGGGTTTGAAAGTTCTTGACAGAATTGATCTTCCTCAGGAGAAAAAATCTACACCTCAACAAGACAAACAAGCTGAGGATAACCGCAAGAAGAGACCTCGCAAACGAATTCCTTCTGCAAACGAAAATAATAAGAGTACTCCGCGAACAGGCGGTGGTACTTCCACAGGTACCGGCGCTGGCAATACAAGTGGCGGCAATGCAAGTCCACGTCGGGCTCCTTTACACGCTCAAAAAGGTGAGCCTTCTGAAAAAGAAATTCAGGATCAGATTCGCGCTACACTAGCCAAGCTAAGCGGAGGTCAGAAAAAATTCTCCGGAGCTAAATACAGAAAAGAAAAACGTCAGGCAGTTTCCGATGCTCAGGAGGAAAAATTACTTCAGGAGCAAGAGGCTTCCAAAATATTGCGCGTTGCAGAGTTTATCTCAGCAAATGATCTGGCTTCAATGATGAACGTTTCTGTAAACGAAGTCATCTCCACCTGCATGGGACTTGGAATGTTTGTATCCATCAATCAACGATTGGATGCAGAAGCCATTACTGTAATTGCCGATGAGTTTGGTTACGAAGTTCAGTTCATATCTTCAGAGGAGGAGACTGTAGAAGTTGAAGAAGAAGATGAAGAAGAGGATTTGAAACCACGTGCTCCAATTGTTACCATTATGGGTCACGTTGACCATGGTAAGACTTCTCTTCTTGACTATATCCGTAACACAAAAGTCGTTGCATCAGAAGCGGGTGGTATCACTCAGCACATTGGTGCATATGATGTTACTACCAAGAGCGGTAAGCAAATTGCCTTTCTTGATACACCGGGTCACGAAGCGTTTACTGCCATGCGTGCCCGCGGTGCAAAACTTACAGACATCGCTATCATCGTAGTTGCAGCTGACGATGATGTGATGCCACAAACCAAGGAAGCAATTAATCATGCGCAAGTAGCAGGTGTACCGATTGTTATTGCTATTAATAAAATAGATAAGCCAACAGCGAATCCCGATAAAGTCCGTGAGTCTCTTTCTAAGAACAATATTCTCGTGGAAGAGTGGGGAGGTAAATATCAAAGCCAGGAAATTTCTGCCAAGACCGGAAAGGGTATTGACGATTTACTTGAAAAAGTATTGCTTGAATCAGAAATGCTGAATCTCAAGGCCAATCCTGACAAACCAGCTACGGGCTCAATTATAGAGGCTTCTTTGGACAAAGGACGGGGTTATGTTTCGACACTAATGGTTCAAGGTGGAACACTTCGGGTAGGAGATATAATGGTAACAGGATCCAATTATGGTCGTGTAAAGGCTATGTTTGACGATACAGGAGCACGTATCAAAGAAGCCGGACCTTCTTCGCCAGTACAGGTATTGGGGTTGGATGGTGCTCCTCAGGCAGGTGAAAAATTTGCGGTTTATGAAACTGACCGCGAAGCACGAGAAGTCGCAACCAAGCGTGCTCAATTAGTTCGCGAACAAAGTATCCGCACCAAGAAACATATTACACTTGACGAAATCGGACGACGTATCGCCATTGGTTCGTTCAAGCAATTGAATGTAATTGTCAAGGGTGATGTGGATGGATCGGTAGAAGCACTTTCCGATTCCTTGTTGAAACTTTCAACTCCGAAAATTCAGATTGGAATTATTCATAAAGGTGTGGGACAAATCTCCGAATCTGATGTATTGTTGGCATCAGCATCTGATGCAGTAATTGTTGGCTTCCAGGTGAGGCCTTCGACATCAGCAAGACGCCTTGCAGACAATGAAGAAATTGAAATTCGTTTATACTCGATCATCTACGATGCCATCAATGACGTGAAGAGCGCAATGGAAGGTATGCTGGAGAAAGAGATGGAGGAAGTTATTGTTGGTAATGCTGAAGTCCGTGAAGTATTCAAGATCACGAAGTTTGGTACCGTTGCCGGATGTATGGTGACGGATGGTTCTGTAAAACGATCGAATCCTATTCGTCTTATCCGCGATGGTATTGTGGTGTATGCCGGCAAGCTCAGCACGTTGAAACGATTTAAAGATGATGTAAGCGAAGTGCGTTCAGGTTTCGACTGCGGTATGGGCATTGAAAACTTCAACGATATGCAAATCGGTGATGTGATTGAAAGTTATGAGAACAGAGAAGTGAAGAAAAATCCTTAAGTGGTGGACGACTCAAGTCGTCCTACCACTTAGCAAAAAAGCCTGACCGAGAAATCGATCAGGCTTTTTTTTCGGCTTAGTCATCCGACGACTTAACTAAAATTTTACTTCCGGTGCTTTTTCCGAACCGGCTGCTGCTTCAAATCCTTTTTTCGCTGTCCAATCTTCTCCACCACCAAACCATCCCAGTGCCATTCGCTTGAAGAAGCTTCTGACATAGGAATTATATCCATTAATAGTTTCATTGTAATCTTCTCGAGCCTTTGCAATCCTGTTTTCTGTTCCTTCTAATTGAGCTTGAAGGTCTGAGAAATTTTCGGTGGAACGAATCTGAGGATACGCTTCAAATGCAAGGTTGATGGCGGTATTAATCTGTTTACCTGCACGATCAAGTTCCTCAGGAGTCGTTGCATTCACGATACCCGCACGTGCTTGAGTCACTTGTACCAAAATTGATTTTTCGTTTTCCGCAGCACCTTTAACAGTAGCCACTAAACTCGGGATCAAATCAGCCCTTCGTTGATACATTGTCTGTACATTTCCCCAACTCTGCTTAACGTTTTCTTGTCTTTGGACCGCGTTATCATAAACGCCGGTTCCCCAGGAAATGAACCCAAATACTATTACTACAATAACACCCAAAACTATAAGTGTTGTGATTAATCCTTTACTCATATGATCTTTTTAGAAATTAGTTATGCACAAATCTAACCATTATGATAAAATGGGGAGAACTATGCTGTTTTTCTCCTTTTTGGCATGTTTTGAATCAGGATTTTCATACAAAATGGCAGAGTTCTGACAATATGAGGCCTTCAAATAAATCAATTTACGTACAGCACCAATCCCTTTAAATAATCTCCTTCTGGATGATAGATCGAAATCGGGTGATCGGATGGCTGTGAAAGCTGATCCAGCACTTTGATCTCGCGCCCGGCCGTAATAGCAGATGAAACCACTGTATCATAAAACAATTGCCGGTCCACCACCTGTGAACAGGAAAACGTAAAAATTATTCCCTGTGGCTTAATGACACGCATTGCTTCGGCATTCAATCGTTGATAGCCCTTCATCGCCTGGTGGCGGGCATCTTTATGCTTTGCGAATGCCGGTGGATCCAGAATGATAAAATCGTATTCATCTTTTTTATCTTTTAAAAAATCAAAAGTATCCGCCGCTTCACTTAGATTTTTGATCGGATCATACCCATTAAGTTCAAGGTTTTTCTTCGTTAGATCAATAGCTTTTTCTGAGGCATCAACTGAATGAACATATTCTGCTCCGCCCGCAAGAGCATACACTGAAAATCCACCTGTATAACAAAAGGTGTTGAGTACCTTTTTCCCTTTTGCCATTTCCCCTACCAGCTTACGGTTTTCGCGTTGATCAATAAAAAAACCTGTCTTCTGACCCTCTTCCCAATCAACATAGAATTTATTTCCGTGTTCCATCACCACATGAGGCAATACACTCATGCCCAACAGATATTCTTTTTCGGTTTTACCGGGAAGAGTCGTTTGACTTTTATAATAGACCGAATGAATTCCATCTGCGAGCACTTCTCTTATAGACTCAGCAATCAATTGCCTATCAGTATGCATGCCGGCGCTGTGAGCTTGCATTACTGCAACACCATTATAGATATCAATGATAAGTCCTGATAAACCATCTCCTTCGCCGTGAACAAGTCTGTAGCAAGTGGTGCTTTCATTGATAACATTGGCTATTACCCGTTGATAAAAAGCTTTGCCAATTTTTTCCTTGTAGATTGTTTGTGTCGGTTCCTGATTTGTAAATGTCAGCAGTCGCACAGTGATAGTGCCTTTCTGGTAGTGCCCGAATCCAAGTGTTTTTTTGGCGGCATCCCTTACTTCTACCCAATCTCCATCGGTTGGATTTCCATCAACAGAATGGATCGCTCCGGAGAAAATCCAGGGGTGGAAGCGCTTTGCAGATGCTTCTCTGCCTTTTTTTAGAACAACCTGGGCTTGAATTTTCATTTCTTGTTTTAAATTTCGGCGATATATTCAGCAATTTATGACAATATGTGGATCGTATAGGAACCTTAAGTTTTCGCGAATAATTTGTCTCCAACTAAAATTTTAAAAAACGACTATGAAAAGTAAACTCTTACTTTGCGTAGCCATTTTTTGTTATGGCTGCGGGAACAGTACTAAAGAAGAAAAGTCAGTTGAAACAACTGACCAAGCCGCCTCTCCTAGAGAATCTGCTGACCCAACAGAATTGGAAGTGGTCGAAGAAAAAGATGCTACTGGTAAAGTCATATCATCAGGCTATCTCCTGAATGGCAAAAAAGAAAGTTCCTGGGTCGTTTATTCTGCTACTGGCATAATAAAATCATTGACCACCTATGTTCATGACAAAAAAGAGGGTATGTATCTCGAATTTGGTGACAACAATAATCAATTGAAAAAGAAATGTACTTATCACAATGATGTACGACATGGAGAATACCGAGAGTATAACTATGGCAATATTAAGGAAGAACGTTTTTACCAAAATGGAAAGCAGGAAGGCACTACAAAAGTTTATTATGACACTGGAAAGATCATGGAAGAAGGTCTATATAAAAACGGACTGCGGGACGGGGTGTCAAAATGGTATGATCAGGAAGGGAAAGTAACAATTGAGTACGAATACAAAAATGGCGAATTAATTAAAAAATAAAGGTTTTTTAGAGGGGCAGAACCAAAAGCACTGTCATTTCGTATTAATGTAGTTCTGTAAAATTGTCATATCGAGGTGAGGATCAGTGGCGCGACAAAGGCAAAATTTCAATTGGCATACTTTTTACGGACGATGTCAAATCATTAAACTTTTAAAAACAAAAGATTATGAATCGTTTTGGATCTCTTTTATTGGCAGCTGTACTAGGCAGCTCCATCACTTTGGTAACGACTCAATGGTTTAATACGAAGAACGAAGGCGTAAAAATCGAACATATAGCGAGCATTCCTTCTTCGCAAGTTGCCTATAGCGTAAATGAAAATGGTGAAACAGTTCCATTGGATTTTACGACGACAGCAGAAAAGGTAACAAAAGCAGTCGTACACATTAGATCTACTTCCAGCGGCAAGGTCGTGTCACGGGATCGCGATGAAGATTCGGGCAATCCATTTCAGTATTTCTTCGATCCGCGACAGCAGCAACGCGGCCCGAGCCAAAGCTCCGGAAGCGGTGTAATTATCAATGCCGACGGCTACATTGTAACAAATAATCACGTAGTAGAGGGTGCAGATGAGCTTGAGGTTACATTATCAGATAATCAGACATTCAAAGGAGAAGTAGTCGGCACCGACACTGACACTGACATTGCTGTGATCAAGATCAACCAAAAAGAGTTACCGTATCTTTCTTTTCTAAACTCGGACCAATCAAAAGTTGGTGAATGGGTATTAGCGGTAGGCAATCCGTTCAATCTCAACTCAACAGTAACAGCCGGTATTATCAGTGCAAAAGGAAGAAATATAAATCTTATCAACAGCAATAACTCAACTGATCCCAGGGGAGGACGCACGGCTATTGAATCATTCATTCAAACAGATGCCGCGATCAATCCGGGCAATAGTGGAGGCGCACTTGTTAATCTTCAAGGTGGACTTCTTGGTATCAACACAGCTATCGCTAGTCCCACAGGTTCTTACTCAGGATACGGTTTCGCTGTGCCCTCCAATATCGTAAGTAAGATCGTTGAAGATCTGCTCGCCTATGGAGCTGTGCAAAGAGGCTGGTTAGGTATTCAGGTTCAGGATGTTAATAATGTGCCCGAAAAGGCTGATCTCTCAATTAAAGAGGGAGCATATGTAAGTGGTTTTGGTGACCTCGAAGACAGAAGTGCCGCAAAAGAAGCCGGCGTGCAAAAAGGTGATGTAATAGTAATGTTGGACCAAACGAAGATCAGAACAAGTTCTGCTTTAATTGAATATATTGGCCTCCGTCATCCGGGTGATAAAGTTGCCGTGACTGTAAACAGAGATGGGAAAGAGAAGATTTTTACAATAGTATTGAAAAACCGAGAAGGGAAGCTCGGAACCATAAGGCGTGAAGAAAAAGATGCCGTAGCGTTATTAGGTTTAGGTTTGGAAGACATTGATGGCAAAGTTTTAAAGCGACTTAATCTGACAAACGGAGTCAAAGTAAAACTGGACAATGGTAAAGTAGCACGTTACACCGATATGCATGATGGATTTATAATTACTCACATCAATGACAGAGCGATGAAATCAGCAAAAGAAGTAAATGAATTTCTTAAGAGTAAGAAGAGCGGTGACTTAATCACTTTCTCCGGGGTATATGAAGATTATCCACGGGAGTATATCTATGCAGTACGAATTTAATCATATAGCAGAATGAGGAGATTGTTTAAAAAAGGCGAGCGAGTCCGCAGCAAGATTGATGGAAAAGTGATGGAAGTGCTCAAGTACTTCAAAAAGAACCTGGTAGAAGTAAAATGGTTCGACCTCAACTCTAAAGAGGTTCACACCAACAAGGTAAAGGAAGACAAGCTGTCAAAAGCGGCTTAAAATATATAGTAGCGACTGGTTTTAAATCCAGTCGCTATTTTTATCTGTCTACTCCAGCCTTGCTCAGCCAAAGCCCTTCGCGAAGGCGAGCAATAAACCACTAACTTTACAGTTGGTCGTTAACATCATTTTATCAAAAAATTCGAAATCCCAGCGTATTACCGGTCCGCCATTACTGGCCGGATAAAAGAATCCCGCAGATTAAAAGATTTGCGCAAACAGGATTTTTCACCGTCCATTCTTGATTTTGGGCCTGTGCGATTTATTCTCGCAAGGCATTTTGGCTTCTGCTATGGAGTAGAGAATGCTATTGAAATCAGTTACCGGGCTTTGGAAGAAAATCCTGATAAGAAAGTATTTCTGTTAAGTCAAATGATCCATAACCAGGAAGTTAATGGAGATCTTCAGGACCGTGGAATAAAATTCATCATGGATACGGATGGATCGCAGTTTATTCCATGGGGGAAAATAAACAAAGAAGATATCGTTATCATTCCAGCCTTTGGTACAACCCTTGAGATTGAAAAGCTATTATCTGACAAAGGTGTTGAAGTACAAAAGTATAATACCACCTGCCCCTTTGTAGAAAAAGTCTGGAACCGCGCGGAGAAGCTTGGCAAAGAAGAACATACCATAATTATTCATGGCAAGCCCAAACATGAAGAGACACGAGCCACTTTTTCACACAGCGCCATTAATGGTCCATCGGTAATTGTGCGTGATATGGATGATGCGATCCAACTTGGTAACTATATTCTGGGAAGTAAATCAAGGGCTGAATTTTTTGTGGAATTTAGCGGCAAACATTCCGGTGGATTTAATCCGGATGTTGATCTGAAGAAGATCGGAGTTGTCAATCAAACTACAATGCTCGCTACGGAAACGCAAGCCATCGCAGACTTTTTCCGACGATTGATGATACAAAAATATAGTGAATCAAATATCAAAGAACATTTCGCTGACACTCGCGATACACTTTGTTATGCCACCAATGATAACCAGGATGCTACGTATGAGCTTTTAAAAACAGATGCCGATTTTGCAGTTGTAGTTGGCGGTTATAACAGCTCGAATACATCACACATTGTAGAGTTGTGTGAAAGAAAATTTCCAACATTTTTTATCAACTCTGAAACAGAGATAAAGTCACGCGAAGAAATTCATCACTTCAATTACCACACAAAAGAAAAGGTTACTACTTATAGCTTCATTCCGGATAAAAATCAGGTAACCATAGTGTTGACAAGCGGAGCATCGTGCCCGGATACGTTGGTAGATAGAGTGATGATGAAGTTGGCAGAGTATTTTGAGAACGTTAAAAGTGTGGATGAAGTGATGAAGGCCTTTTGATATTGCCTCCTATTCTCACAAACTAATTCAACAGTCTAAAATCATCAGGAAATCCGGAGATCAATTCTTTTGATTAAGATTTCTGCTTTTGCAATATTGTCTGGAGCAGGATCTACTTGATTTGAGGATTAACAGGATGCAACCGAATAAAAAAAGTGCGGCTGAATTGGAGGAATTGACGTACAAGATCATTGGATGCAGTATGAAAGTTCACAACATGCTGGGAAATGGTTTTCAGGAAGTGATTTATCAGCGATGTCTTGCAATTGAATTTAAGAGGGCAGCGATAAATTTTGCCAGAGAAATTGAACAGAATATCTACTACGATGGAATCGAAGTTGGGATACGGAGGGCAGATTTTGTAATAGAATACAACGTTATTGTTGAATTAAAAGCTGTTATAAATTTGGAAGACGTTCATCTTAACCAGGCAAAAAATTATGTTGTCATGTACGCTTTTTCCATTGGATTGTTAATAAATTTTGGCTCGAACAGTCTGCAGTACAAAAAAATATTCAATCCTAAGTACAATCCGATAGTTAAGAATCCTGCTAATCCTCCCATCAGCTAAATCTTGCTTTAGATTGTTAATAAATTTTAGGCCCCACAGTTACAATACAAGAGATATTCAATCCTAAGTATAATCCGATTATTAAAAATCCTGCTACTCCTCCTATCATGTAAATCCTGCTCCAGAGAATTACCGCGCAAAAAAATCCGATCAATCCTGTATTTTCGTGCGATGTATCGATGGCTATTTTTCTGTCTTTTGTTCCTATCACTGCATACCCGTGCCCAGGAATTTACATCCGACAGTGTCAAAAGGCTAAATGAAGTAATTGTACAAGCCTATGCATCCGACAGACCTCAACAAGAAGTCCCTGCCGCAATTGGGGTTATTAAAGAAGCAGAATTAAACCGCTTTAGTCCCGTATCAATCCTTCCCGCCGTTAACATGATTCCAGGTGTGCGCATGGAAGAACGCTCGCCGGGTAGTTATCGCTTCGCCATTCGCGGAAGCTCGCTACGATCACCCTTTGGTGTGAGAAATGTAAAGTTCTATTGGAATGGTTTGCCACTAACAGACGGTGGTGGTAATACCTATTTGAATCTTATTGATTTTAATTCTATAGGAAGCATGGAAATTATTAAAGGCCCTGGTGGAAGTTTGTATGGTGCCGGAACAGGCGGTGTAGTTCTGCTAACATCCCCGAAGACACAAGGGATGCAATACTCAGTGCTTGGAGGAAGCTATGGTCTCTGCCGCGTACAGGCAAGTAGTTCACTGGTTACGACCGAAAAATTTCAAATGAATATGCGTCTGGCCTATCAGCAAGCAGATGGCTATCGTCAACAAACAAATATGAACCGGTTAATGGCTCAGCTCGATTTTAAAAATAAGATCAGCGCTAAAAGCTTTTTGTCGGGAACCATTCTTTCAAGTAATCTTTTCTATGAAACTCCTGGAGGCCTAACAAAAGCACAATACGATGCTGATCCTCATCTGGCACGACCGACATCTTCGCCAACATCGCCTGGTGCTATCGATCAAAAGGCAGCCATTACCAACAAAACAACTTATGCCGGACTTTCTTTCGATCATGAATGGAATGATCACTGGTCTTCAAGAATAGGAATGTTTGTTTCAACAACCGACTTCAAAAATCCTACGCTGCGTAATTATGAAATTCGTAAAGAAGAGAATTGGGGCGGGCGCACCGACACGCAGTATGAATTTAAGACTTCATCATTAAAAGGAAAAATAACTTTTGGGGCCGAGTACCAACACTTTTATTCACCGGTAACAGACTATGATAATAATCTTGGCGTTCAGGGAAAGGTACAAACAGATGACGTCCTTCATTCTCAAATACTATTAGGATTTGCCCAGGCGGAACTTGATCTTCCACGGAATTTTTATTTGACGATTGGCGGCAGCGGAAGTATCATTAATTATCAGTTTGCACGAACATCCGTTGTCCCTGAGGTTAAGCAAGAGCGGAATTTTGATCCGGTCATCTCTCCACGAATCGCGTTGCTGAAAAAGATTTCAGAAGACCTGTCTTTTTATGGAAGCATCAGTAATGGCTTTTCTCCGCCTTCACTGGCTGAAGTCAGACCATCCACTGCCGAATTTAACAATACATTGAAATCAGAACGCGGCACCAGCTATGAAGTGGGAATGAAAGCCAGATTTTTCAATCAACTGGATGTAACGGTGGCCTTGTATGATTTCAGCCTGGATCAGACCATCGTCATTCAACGCGATGCAACAGGGGCGGATCATTTTATCAATGCTGGCGCAACTACACAGCAGGGAGCGGAAGTTATGGTCGGCTGGTCGCCAACAATCTCAGGTGATAAAATTTCTATGCTTAGAATATGGACAAGCTATACGTACAATCATTACCGCTTTAAAGACTATGTAAATGATGGAAAAAATTATTCAGGTAATGAACTTACCGGCGTAGCTCCCGCCATTGTTGCGATGGGTGTTGATATCCAGTTTAAAAATAAATTTTATGTCAACATGACTGGAAACTATAGTGATCGACTGCCGCTGAACGACGCCAACACTGACTTTGCCCGTGAGTACTTTCTGTTGGGCTCGCGATTAGGTTATAAGATATCGGGAAAATTACCGCTTGAGTTCTTCTTAGGTATCGACAATGCGTTTGATCAGAAGTATAGTCTCGGCAATGATTTAAATGCTGTTGGAGGAAGATACTATAACGCCGCTCCCGGGAGAAATTATTATGGCGGGATTTCAATGAGGGTTAATGCAAAGCAATAAAAATCGCCATTGCAAGAATCAAATCTTACAACGACGATTTTAAAATCATTCTTCTTTATCTGATTCCAGGTAAATCACCAGGCGATACTTGCTCCGTGGCAAAAGATGGTGCCTTGCGGGGAGTCGGATAAATCTCATCCAAAGTATTTCCATCATAAAGCCTTCCGTTTTTCATCACTTTATTAACTGAATTGGTATTGCGGATATTTTCCAATGGATTCTTATCAAGAATTACAAGATCCGCTAGCTTACCTGCTTCAATGCTACCGATGTCGCCATCCAGTCCGATAGCTTTTGCTCCGAAAATAGTCGCCACTCTTAACGTATTGTGATTACTCATTCCTCCTGAGGCAATGCTCCACACTTCCCAATGATAGCCTAGACCCTGCAATTGACCATGGGAACCAATTCCTGCATTCCCGCCAGCTTTCACAAGGTCATTTACAAATTTCGCGTGGTCAGGAAATACATGCTCTTCATACATAAACCACGAGCCTCTTCTTCGCGACTTCTGATCCAATTCTGATTTTGGAGTAAAGTGATTGAGCTTTGGATCACCGTTTACATTTTCAGTTGAATAGTAAAAGTTCTCCGCCCACGGTCCTCCATAAGATACCAGCAATGTTGGTGTATACGTCATCTTCGACTCAGCGATAGAGGTAGCAAGATCTTTATACAATGGATAAATCGGGATTGCGTGCTCATGACCTGAGTAGCCATCGATAAGGTTGGTCATATTAAGCTTGTAATCCAATCCTCCTTCAGTGGTAGGCATTAACTTCTGTTCTTTTGCTGCCTGTATGATCCACTGCCGATGCTGACGATTACCTGTCAGATACATTTTTATCGTCTTTGTGTTGTAGTATTCTGAATATTGTTTGAGAATATCTTTCGCCTGATCAAAGTCTTTAAGATTATACGCCCAAAATCCAACACCAGGACCTGTGCTATAAATTCTTGGCCCAACCATCTGTCCTGTTTCTACCATATCACTGTATGTAAGAACATCTGTAGTGGCGGTTTGAGGATCACGTGTAGTCGTTACTCCATAAGCAAGATTGGCAGCATACATCCACGCCTGGCTTTTATGAATTCCCCATGCCGGCCACATGTGCGCATGCGTATCAACAAATCCTGGCATAATCGTTTTTCCCTTCATGTCCATTTTCTGAACCGAGGCATCAATACTAATCGAACCCGCAGCACCTACTTGCTTAATACGGGCATTCTCAATTAGTATATCCCCGTTTTCAATTACCTCTTCACCTTTCATAGTAATGATACGGGCATTTTGAAGCAATACTTTCCCTGAAGGAGTGTCTTTCTGTACCGTAACTTTGATTCGCACCTCACCAGGTTTATAGCCTTCGTCCTTTTTCTCCTCGGATTTTTTATCATCCTTCTTGTCTCCATCCTTTGCCTCGTCCTTCTTTTTATCCTCTTCCGCTTTCTTTTTCTTAAGCTCCAGCTCTTTTGTTTTTGCTTCATCGAGATTGTAGGTGAAGAATGCGTTGCCAAGAGAATAGTAAACAATCTTCGCGTTGTTGCTCCAGCTTGGAAACTCTCCACCAATCCTGGTAATCTTCGTTGACGGGAATTGCGCCTTGTCTGCTTCTGAGACAGAAATTTTAGGAACCTCGCCTCCCGTTTTCGGAATTGTCACAACATAAATTTCATTGTTAATCTGCGCGAAAGCTTTATCCCCCTCCGGAGCCATCTTAATAACATCAGCATTGGAAGGTTCGCGTTGGGGTTCAGTCGCTGATTCCACCAACATGCAATTGTTTTCACCTAATGTGGAACCATATGTCATGATACCCGTGATCTTAGCAATTTGTTTTTCATCACTGCCATCCCAACGAATTGATAACAAGCCTTTCTTGTCACTGTACAAATAAATTCTATCATCCGATTTTACAAAGTGAGGATTGCTCCTGCCTCTGGCGCGTTCGATTACTGTTGCATTTCCGCCATCACCACTGATCCATGCTATTTCCTCCTGGCTTGAGAAACTTACCGGATCAGGATCTTCTTTAAAATTGGCAGATGTACCCCGCATGAAAACAATTTTATTCCCTTGTAATGACCATGCTGGATTTGAGTACAAAGCAGCAGTTGTGGTTAACCGTTGTGGCTTAGCTCCTTTCAGCTTGAAATTCATTTTATATAAATATCCTCCACTGTTCTCCCAGGTTGCCCATACTAACTGTGAACCATCCGGACTCCAGGCAGGTTGTGCTTCAGTAAAATCTGAATTAGTTATTCGTTTTGGAATTCCGTTAACTGCATCCATTAGGTAAAGTCTGTTAAGGGCAGTAAATGCTATTTGCTTTCCATCCGGCGACACAACAGGATTTCTTATTTGAGTTACGATCATATCTTTGTCATCTTTGATAGGGTATTTGAAATCTACCAAGGGTCCCATCAAAAACTCTGTCTCCATTTCAAATGGAATATTGACTGCATTTCCTCCAACCACGGGAATGCGATAAATCTTTCCTCCATACGATACCACTACTTCTTTACTGTCAGGTGTAAATGACATTGCCGGTAAAACTCCCAGCGGTGCGATGGACTCCTGTTCGTCATGTTGTACAGGATATGCCAACCATTTTTCATCCCCGGTCTTCAAATCTCTCAACACTAATCCCGTTTGATCGTTGTGCCGTGTACCGTACACTAAAAATTTTCCATCAGGGGAAAGCGTGGGGGCAAATGCTGAACCATATCGCGCAGTTTTAACTTCTATTTCTCCATTGTCGCGATCATAGACAGCAATCTGATATTGTGGAAGCTGTGCGTTATAATTCCATGCGCCAGTTCGTTGTGAGAACCAGATGTAACGATTGTCTGGTCCGAAGGCAGGCTCTACTGTTTTCAAATTATCAGGTTTTGAAATTAATTGTACCCCTGAACCACCATCCCTATGAAACATCCAAAGCTTCAAGTTGCGGATGCCTCGTGATCCGATAATATAATTGCCATCGGGAGTCCATTCAGCTGCCTGATAATGATCCGTTGCACCTTTTGTTACTTGCAATGAATCTTTTCCATCAACAGTGAACCACCAAATATTTTCGCCACCACTGCGGTCCGAAACAAACAAAATCTTGCTTCCATCCGGACTGAATCTCGGTTGTGAATCGAATGCCATCCCTTTTGTGAATTGCACCGGCTTACCTCCGGTGATTGGCATTGTGAAGATGTCTCCCAGGAAATCAAAGGCAATAGTTTTTCCATCGGGACTCACGTCAAGTGACATCCAGGTGCCTTCGTTTGTTTTTATGGAGACCTTCCGGGCTACTTCCAGAGGAAGATCTTTCTTCTTTTTGGGCTTATCTTTTTTTGTAGTGTCCGCTTTGTCTTCCTTTTTTGGTTCTTGTGCCTGCGCCAGCTGTGGAATGATTAACAGCATCACGCAAACGACGCGATAAATTTTATTCATAGTTATTGGGATTGAGGGGCAAAGTAACCGGAAATTGGGACACGAGGTAGAGGATATTATAGGAGTGGAAAGTTGAAAGCTTAAAGCAAAAAGCTGGAGTATGCTAAGTTAACTAAGCAGGCCATCAATTAAGAAACCAAAATCTACGCTACGATTCAGCTTTGGACTTTCAGCTTTTCGCTTTAAGCCCTTGATGATGGGCGGACAAGTTTCTTATCAACCCATTGTATCACAAGAATGAATACTATTCCAAAAACAATCAGACCTGGATATCCATTTATAAATTTGAGAGCTCCGAAGTTTAGTTTAAAACCAGTAAGAGCGACCGAAACAATGGCCGCAACAACAAATGACACAACACCCAGGCAGATCCAGAACAAGTCACGAGAAGATTCTTTCCCGGCTTCCATCTTTGCAACCACCTTATCAGCAAAACTAACGGGCAAGTGAAAGTCAGGTTCTTTCTTCAGCACGTCGAATATCCTTTTATACACCTGAGCATCAATCCCTTCAATAGCAGAATTGCTTCTTTCAATTTGATTCTGTAAGTCTTCGTCTTTGATGCTCATAGCATTTCTTCTTTGCCAAGGTACTTTTTTACTTTGTCTTTCACCAATGCTCTTGCCCGAAAAAGATAATTCTTAACTGTCCCTTCCGGCATACCGGTTGCTACGCCTATTTCAGGATAACTCATATCCTCTAAATGATAAAGGGTGAGCACAGCTTTATATTGCGGCGGCAATTCTCCAATAAACCTTACAACAAGCGAATCCATGTTGGCGTCGGCAAGTTTTTCTTCCGGGTTATCTTCTGAAATGAAGTGGGCGGTGAACTGATCTTCTTCCGGAATATCACTCACTCTAATTTTATTTTTTCGTAAATGATTAATGGAATGATTGTAAGCAATACTTGCGATCCATGTGGATAGCTTTGACTGAAATGTAAACCCGCTCAGTTTCTGATGAACTTTCATAAACACATCCTGACAAAGTTCTTCCCGGTCTTCAGCATTATCGATCAATCTTGCCACCATATGGGCCACAAGTCTCTCGTGCTGCCTGATCAACAGCCTGAAAGCCTGCGTATCGCCACTTACAACACGTGAGACTAGGGCCTGATCTTCCGTCATTTTGGGGTTGGACACTGAGGGTATACGGAATGTTGCAGGGGCTTGATACTTTATT
>JANYDR010000374.1 GCA_025363495.1 Cyclobacteriaceae bacterium
CTTAGATCGTTCTATTATGAAAAATTATCGATGAAGGAACTTTCAGCCAGAATGGGATTTAGCAGTGAACATTCGGTCACCGTTCAGAAATACAAGTGCATTGAAAAATTAAGAGCATCCATAAAACAAAAATCTTTATTCTATGAGGACTTCATTGAATGAAATTCAGGAAGTTGAAAACTTTCTTCTGGAGAAGCTTCCGCCGCAAGAATCTCTATTGTTTCAGGCAAAGTTGATTACCAACCCTATGTTGAAATGGAATGTGGCACTGCAATCAAAATTAATGGATGTCGTTCTACTTTATCACCGTAGAAAATTGAAAGTGGAAATTCGAACGATTCATAACAGGCTTTTTAGCAATCCTGACAAATCTGAATTTCAATTAACCATAGATAAGATTTTCAACCCCCAATGCAGCGAATGAAATCTTCACTCATACCAATGGTCCTCGATGGCAGAGGAGAAAGAGCTTACGATATCTTTAGTCTCCTACTCCAAGAACGAATTATTATACTTGGGTCTGGTATCGATGATAGCGTGGCCAACGTAATAGTCGCTCAACTACTTTATCTCAATAGTCTTGATCAAAAAAGACCCATAAGCCTTTATATCAATAGCCCGGGTGGACAAGTTTATGCAGGACTTGCTATCTATGACACGATGCAAATGATAAAAGCACCCGTATCAACTCTTGCTATCGGAATTTCTGCAAGCATGGGGACAGCACTGCTTACTTCGGGTGCAACCGGAATGCGATATGCATTACCTCATGCTACTATTCACATGCATCCCACCGGTGGCGGAGCGCAGGGTTATACTGAAGATGTGCGAATTGCAACGCGCGAGCAAGAGCGCTTGCAAGCTCAATTGTTTCACCTTATGGGAAAGCATTCGGGACATTCATGGAAAGAAATCGAAGAGTTCTTCCTTCGGGATAAATATATGACCGCTCCTGAAGCTCTGGCATTTGGCCTGATCGATGAAATATTGGGAGACACGAGTGACGTTATTGCTCTTAGCAGTCCAAACCTGGAGCTACTTCTCTCAAAGTAATTTCTGCCAAGGTTATTCTGACTTCATCCGAAACGAATTATTCATATCAATTGTTGTGGAAATTCCTCTACAATTCTTCAACTTCATGTATTACTTTAAATAATGCAGCCTCCTAAAACGTGGCATAATAATAGCGGTCTGCACACCGTTGTAAACCAAATTTAAAAGAAATGAAGTCTATCCGAAATTCATCAGGTTTGGTCATGTTGGCATTTTTCATTTTGATCAGTGCCGCTGGCTGTAAGAGTAAAAAGAAGGCGATGGAAGCTTCTGCCGCTGCTGAAAAGGCAAGAATGGAACAAGAAGCAAGTCGTAAGAAACAGCAGCAGCAACAGGAGGAAGAAGCACGTCGCAAAGAGGCTGAAGAAAACGCGCGCAAAGAAAAGGAAGCTGAAGACAAAGCCAGAAAAGAGGCCGAAATGAAGGCGAGTACGCCGAAAGCAAAACTTAATCAGTATTTTGACTCGATCACAAATTCATCGAGTGCCGCGTCTGCGAATAGTACCATCAACGAAGCTCTTAACCTTTTTGCTTCTGCGGATACTCCAGTATTAATTGTAATCGCCGAATCAGGTGGTCAAAAGGATTATGATAAACCGACTACTATTAAAACATATCTGAACTATCTCAAAGATCAAAAGAAGAACATCAATCGAATTGAAAATCTCCAGATCGATGGTTCAGGTAAAATCACAGAAGTTGAACTACGTAAGAATTAATACTCAACCACAAATACAATAACCATGGTTAACTTCAAATTGAAATACATTCTCTCATTCCTTTTTAGTGCATTAATGATCGGAATCACTTCTGCTCAAAACGCAGAAATTAGTCCGCAACGCAAGCAAGCCATTGACTCACTTGCACTGGAAAAAGTCAGAGACCTCAGTAAATACATAGCCATCATTGGAAATAAGAAGACTCCCTTCTCGGAAGCAAGCCGGGTTATGGACCGTGCCGAAGAGTTATTCACTCCGGGAAGTGAAATGGGAGTGTCATCACTGAAACGTAAAGAGATCAGCTATTTCAAGGTGCGCAAGTATTTTGAACGACTCATGGCCCTCAACTATGACCGTGTTACAATCGAATGGTATGATATTCATTATATCAGCGACCTTGAGCGACAGCCTGACGGACGATATGTAGGAATTGTAACAATCTACCAAAAATTTGAAGGAACTTCAGATGATGGAATGAAATATAAAGACACTACAAAGAAAGACATCACTATCTATGTTGAAAGGAAAAAGACACAGATACAGGGCAGGATTATTGAATTCTGGGACGTATTGCTGGGTGACATTCGCGTTACAGAAACGAGTGCATGACGACAATTTCTAATTTGTTGATTCGGCGATTCGGTGATGAGAACATTACCGAATCACCGAATCACTTCATCAACGAATTTAATCACTAATGTTTAATAAGAAATCCCTTCTTCTTACCGGATACTTCATCTTTCACCTAACATTTTTATCCCAGGCTCAGATCGTAAGTGATAAAATTGATGAGACTAAGCTTTATGCGGAATCAAAGCAGGTCAATCAATTCTTCCGAAGATTCAATGGAGAGGAAGATGAAAAAGGGAACCGCTACTACCCTACCGATAAGCAGTATAGAACTGTTAAACTTAGAAAGAAGTATCTATCAATATTGTTTGATGGCAGTAATGGCGGAATGAGTGATGCGGTCAAGAATGAGTTTGTAAAAACAGTCCTGGATAAACCAGAAACATCTATCCTTGAGTTTCACGGCAAGAACTGGTTCTCTGAAGTACAGACCTTCTTCACTTCAAATGGAAAGGATCAGCCTATAACTCTTTTCATGGAACTTGAAAAAGACCATCTTGGAAGTAAGTGGGTGATTTATAAAGCTCATGCAGACATGTACAAGCCGTATTTTCTTCGGGATACTACTAAAGTCGGACGTTTTCTTCATCCCATGAGCCATGAACTTGATTTCATGAATTTGCGCAAAGCATTTTCCAACACAGACAGCATAAGTCAATTCACCGTCAAGCGATTTATGCCTGATCATCTCTCGCTTTTATTATATGATCTTAAAAAGGGAAACCTCGTATTCAAATCAGTCGACCAAATGAAGTTTCATTTCTTTCAAATCGACGGATGGTATTTTGAAATTTCGGAATTCAACAGACCCGGCTACAATACTGGATGGCTAATATCCAACCTTGTCAAATTAAAAGACAAATCCGACAAAGAAGTCCTGCTTAAATATTTGCTGTATGAGACGAGGTAAACTCTGGCTTATCACGTTTTTGCTGCTGACAATTCTGATTTTTGAAGTCCAGGCACAAAAACCTTCTTCAAAGAAAACCACAAAGAAAACTGAGGTTAAGAAGTCACCAACAAAGGAGACATCTGTAAAAAAGGCTGTAACAAAGCCCGTTGTTGCAGACCCTCCGCCCGATGTCGTAGAAGATCAAAAAAAGATCCGTAATATCGTTTCAGTTCTGGAATTTATGCTGAATACCCTTGGCAGCAGTACAGCTACTACCCGCGACAAGGAAGTTCTGGTTACAGAGAGTTACTCCAAGATTTTCAGAGATTCAAAAGTTCAGATTGAAGACGATCTGGTAGAAGACAGACTTGTTGTTACAAATAAGGATGTAATCGCTTATCTCAAAGATGTTGACTTCTTCTTTACGGATGCCACATTTGAATTTGCAATAGACAACATACAAAATGGTACTAATGCTGATAATAAGAATTTCTACAAAGTTGCATTAACGCGACATTTGAAAGGCTCAACAACAGACGGAAAACCTGTTAATAATACATTGCAAAGATTTATAGAAATCAACTATGATCCTGACTCACAGGACCTGAAGATTGTAAGTATTTACACAACTGAATTCAGTGGAAAAGATGTATTGACCAATTGGTGGAAACAACTTTCCTATGAATGGCAGGCTATCTTTAAAAAGAAATTAAACTTCATGGATAGTGTAACGCTCACAGAGATGAAGATCATTGCTGATCTACAAGAATTGGACTTGAGTCACAACCAGTACATAACAAACCTGGATCCCCTTGCCTACTTAAGCAAACTAAAGTCACTGAATCTCTCTTATACAAGCATCTCCGATCTTGTTCCGATACGCAACCTTACTGAAGTGACAGAACTGAATCTGGCACATACAAAAATCCAGGATGTTAATATGTTGAAGTACTCAAGCAATCTTGTCAAGATGAATATTAGTCATACTGATGTCAGTGATATTTCCGTGATTGAAAAGATGCCACATCTTCAATATCTCGAAATGGGTAATACCAACATTACGGATATCACTCCAATTGCCAATCTTACTGAATTGCTTTTTCTTAATCTTGAAGCCACCAAGGTCTCCAATCTTTCTCCTCTTCAAAATCTTGTTCAGATCACTGATCTTAACCTTTCACAGACTCCTATTCAGGATATCGCCGCTTTAGGGACGTTAAAGAAGGTAATCACGCTGGATATTGACAGCACCCATATCAGTGCCGTTACTTCACTAAGTGCATTGGAAAACCTGAAAGTTTTACACGCTAATTATACACTCATCGCAGATTTACAGCCTCTGCAAAAGTTACCGCATCTTGAAAAAATTTACTGTGATCAGACCCCTGTAAAGCAGCCGGCTGCAGACGCATTTATGGCTACCAATCCAAAGGTACTAGTCATCTATGATTCAAAAGACCTGAAATCATGGTGGGATAGTATTCAACCTGAATGGCAGGAAGTATTAAGTAAGGCGGCAAAGGTCGGTCCTCAGCCCACCAAAGAGGAACTCGCCCGGGTCACGAATGAGGATTCAATTAATGTAGATAGTAACAGTCGCATCAGAGATCTTGAGCCGTTACGAAAGTTACAAAAGCTGACAGTAATCATTGTGAACAGTCCTGAAGTCAGTGACCTCACCCCTTTAAAAGATCATACTGAAATTAAATATCTTGATATCAGTGGAACAAGAGTATCAGACGTTTCTGCCGTGAGTAAGTTCATCAAACTAAAAGTGTTGCGTGCTGATAAATCTAAAATTGAAAATATTGCACCCCTCCTTCAACTTGCCGCGTTAGAAAAGATCTATGCAGACCAAACTGGCGTTCAGGATTTCATCGTGGGTGAATTTCTGGAAAAGAACCGGAAATGCCTTATAATCTATAAGACCATCCATGTAGACAGGTGGTGGAAAAATCTATCGGAAGATTGGAAAACAGTATTCCGAAACGAGATGAAAGCAGACACCATTTCATCACGCGAAAATCTCCATAAGCTTGTTGAAAGAGATGGGTTACATATAAACGATTCCCCCATCAAAGACTTGACGGCATTGAATGAATTCGTGTTGCTTAAAGAGCTTCATTTCTCAGGAACGGGGATAACTGAAATCCCTCCAATGGAGAATTTCAAATCGCTAACATCGCTCCATGCTACAAATAGTCCTATGCAAAGCATTCAATCTATCGGAACATTAGCGAACCTTGAAGATCTTGATATTTCAAGCACACCCATTGATGACCTAAAGCCAATTGAGAGTCTCAGGAACCTAAAAAAATTCAGTTGCGCCGGAACACAGGTGAAGAAGCTTGATCCGTTGGTAAAATGGCAATTGCTTGAATCACTGGATTGTTCAAACTCGCGAGTGGTTAACCTCGATCCTCTTCTTTATGTTCCCCTCAAAACCCTGAAGTGTTTCAACACTAAAGTGTCAACGAGGGAAATTGAAAGTTTTAAGAAGAAGAAGCCGGAGTGTAATGTGGTTTATTATCGTTAGAATTTGCGTTTCATATTCTAACATGTTTACTGAGGCAGGTTGACAATTATAATTCACAAAGTTTCTGTGATTCTTTGTGAATTGTAGCCATCTTGACCGGAAAAAATGCAGCCACTCAAACTCTACATGCTATTACTTGGATGCAAGCCTCACGGCAGGCATGTCGAGCAACATGATGTTTTCTTTGGAATAGCAACTAGCTGAAAGATCTGGTTCCAAGGATAAAAGAATTCTGGCCGGAAGGCGCGGAAAAAATTCACATTGATGCGTGGCGCGAGGCGAAGTCTGTTGATGGATACAGAGTGACGATAGTTCCCACACTTACCGACATTACTTCATCAAATCAAAAATCTCAGCTTTTCTTTATAAATCTTGGTGGTTATCAACAGAACGTTTTTTCTGAACAGCATTATCTCCTACTTACCTGAAAGAAGAAAAAGCTTTGGCAATCAAAACTGCGAAAGAAACGTTGTTCTTCAAACATAATCATTTCACCGGTGCCGACTCTCACATTGATGATAAGTATGGGGTCGATGTTGATGACATCTATCAGATTGATGAAGTTTTATCCCCTGATCAAAAGAGATCTTATGGCATAGAACTTACACCTTCATTGGATCTTAATGAAGACGAGATTCATTTGGGCTATTTTAGATTAAATTTGATAGGGGCTCAAGACGACTAGATTGAAATGCATTTCCCAGTAGAGTAGAGAAAAGGAACAAGCGGTAAAGAGCTTACGCCACATTTGCTGACCTTGTTTCCTTTTCCCCCTCATCAATCCGTACGTGCAGTTTTCCCGCATACGGCTTTCCTACTAGAATTCAGTTTTCGCGGAACTCTTAGAATTCTGCGTGAAATGCATTCGACTTCCGAGAAAATACACAATGAGGAAACGAAGCTTCCTATCTCTGCAATCTGTGGGAAAGTTTCGACATTAGAATCCCTGCCAGGTCGCTATTTCAGAATGGAACTTTGGAAAACTTACCGTTCTCATCAAACCAAACTTCTTTTGACGTTTTATCTTCCCTATCAACAAGCTCGAGATAATATATTTTATTGTTGGCGACAGTACTTTCCCAATAACCAACCACGTCGCAAACATTATAAGGACTATTATCGAATTCCAGCTTTACTGTTGGGGGAACACGATCATCCCATGTTTCCTTGGTAAAAGATTTAACATACTCTGCGGAATTATTATAGAGACTCATTTTAGACACTTCTTCAACAGTGTAAAAAGCCAGGGTACCATAAGCTGTTTTTCTCCAGCTTACCCTTACGTTTTGTGTCTCAGGAAATCTCTTCAGTAAATCAGTCGCAACACTGCTTGAAGTTGCTTGTGAAAACGTATCGAAAGCCACGCATGATAAAAAAACATTTATAGAAATAAAAAAGAAGAGGCTTTTCATAGTGCTATTTAAATTAAGATTTAGTTGTTGTTATTCATTGCATGCATAAACAACAGATTAATTTTCAATAAGTATTGAAGCGCTGTCAAATGATTTGCATGTTTATGGGACCGATTTAAAACGATGAACATACTCTTAGTACTTGTTAATTG
>JANYDR010000383.1 GCA_025363495.1 Cyclobacteriaceae bacterium
TTTTCAAAATACCGATAACGGCAATAGCATCAGTGGGTGAAATCAGTGCTCCAAAAACCAAACATTGAATGAACGGAACCGGGTATGTCAGGATTTGGAATGTGTAATACATCAGAACACCAACGACGAGCGTGGATATAATTACTCCCAGTGTCGAAAATATCATGATCGGGATGCGCTGCTTCCTAAGTTCGTGCAGACTGATATGGATTGCTCCTGCAAAAAGCAGGAAATTCAGCATGGCACCCATTACTACTTCCGTGAAGTCAACACTTTCAAGTATTTTAGTAAAGCCCACAAAAAGGTGCGGGTAGTTTCTACCGGCGACTATTAGTCCCACAGACGCCAGCATAGCAATGAGCATAACCCCTATTGTTGACGGAAGTTTTAGATAACGCAGATTGAGGTAAGAGAAAAATGCTGCGAATACAATAAGAATTGAAAGAGAATAGTATAATTCCATGATTCGCTAGCGTGGTAATATAACAATAGCATCTGCAAGATATTCAATATGTGGATTTATGGTAGGAACGTCTGTTGCGAGAAGTCGTTCAGGTACGGATCCGCGCCAAATGGAACAAACCCGTGAGTTGGTAGAGGTAAGCATTCTTAACTACAACACACTTCGACCTCATGCAAGCTCCCGCCTACTAATTATAGATTCGCGCAACTAGTGGCAAATTGCACACCTGAATAGAAATAGTGTCCTGTTTTACCGCTTACTTAACCACGATTCATCGAATCAATATCTGGCCTGAAACGAGCGATTTTTACTAACTTTGACTTTAACTGGAATTATACCTGAATGGGCTATTTTGTGAAGAAAGGGGCTAAAATCTTATTATTAATAGGTTTTCTAATATTTACTTCAACGTCTTTTGCGACGACGTATACGTGGAATGGTGCCACAACCGCCTGGGGACTTAATACAAACTGGTCGCCCAATGGTATTCCAGGTTCCGGTGACAATGTAATTATCGTAACCTCCGCTGCTCAACCATTACTGAATTCTACTCAGTCCATTACAGATTTTACCATCAATTCCGGAACACTCGACCTCAATACATTTACTTTAACCGCCACGGGCGTCTCAACTTTTACTTCCGGTACGATCAACAATGGCACGATGACTTCGACAGGAACATCGGTGACTTTTTCCGGAACAGTTTTTGGCGCCATTGTTGGTGCAACTTCTCAATCCGTTCTTCTAAACGGGAGCACATTTAATAATACCGCATCATTCACTAAAACCGGAGGAACCAATATTCTCAGTAACGGCGGCAACACTTTTAACGGCGTGACCACTGTCACAAATAATGGCTCAGCGTTTTTCGCATTGTCCAATACCGCGCCCGATCTTTTTGCCAACGATGTTACTTTTAATAATACCGGCACCAGCAAATTGTACGTTGCCTACAATGCATCCGGCAATCAATTCAACGGAACTACGACTTTCATTAATGGGGCCACGGGATTGGGTATTTACAGTAATGCAGGCATAGGAGCAACAGCTCTTTACAATGGAAATATTATTGTAAACAATGCTTCATCAGCGGGAGGTGTTTTTTTTGGAGCGCTCGGAGGTCCCGCAACTCTTGCAACATTAAAAACAATTACTATTGGGGGATCCGGATTTTCAACTGGCTCACTGGTAATACGGGAATTTACTCAGACGGGGGCCACGGCACAGTCATTGACCTTGACAGGAACAGCTCTTCTGCAAACGGGACCTTCCGCTATATTCAACGCCCCGGTTACTTTTGTCTCTCCACAAGTGCTTTTAAATGGTACAACCTTTAATAACACTGCTTCAATACAGAAAAATGGCGCAACTCAAAACAACAGCGACGGCGGTAATGTATTCGTAGGTGCGGCTACGGTAACAAACTCAGGCTCAGGAATACTTCAGCTTGGCACGACCAGCTTTGACACGTTCAATAATCTGACGATTAATAATTCAGGAACAAGCACGATCCAGCTAGCCTACAGTTCATCCGGAAATCTCTTTAATGGAAATATTAGTCTTCAAAATACAGGCACCTCCATCACTTTCGGTGCCTCCACAGGAACATCTACATTGGCAACCGGGCAAACATTGTCGGCGGCAGGATTTGCTACTGGAACTCTCGCACTAAACAGGTTTACCCAGTCGGGAGCCACAGCTCAAGCATTAACATTAACAGGAACGGCTTTGCTACAAGTAGGGCCATCCGCTACATTCAACGGCGCCGTTACTTTTGTCTCTCCACAAGTTCTTTTAAATGGAACAACCTTTAACAACACTGCCTCGATAACGAAAAATGGTGCAACTCAAAATAACAGCGATGGTGGTAATGTATTTGTCGGCGCCGCTACGTTAACAAATTCAGGCTCAGGAATCCTCCAACTTGGCACGCTCAACTTTGACACATTTAATGATCTGACGATTAATAACTCAGGAACAAGCACCATTCAGCTTGCTTACAGTTCATCCGGGAATTTGTTTAATGGAAATATTAGTTTTCAAAATACAGGAACATCTATCACTTTTGGAGCCTTGACTGGAACATCTACATTGGCAACCACCAAATCATTGTCAGTGTCAGGATTTGCTACAGGAACTCTCGCACTCTACCGGTTTACGCAGTCAGGAGCGACAGCTCAGGCATTAACGTTAACAGGAACGGCGATGCTCCAGATGGGACCTGCGGTTGTGTTCAATGGAGCT
This sequence comes from Cyclobacteriaceae bacterium, assembly GCA_025363495.1. Taxonomy (GTDB): domain Bacteria; phylum Bacteroidota; class Bacteroidia; order Cytophagales; family Cyclobacteriaceae; genus ELB16-189. The sequence goes on from JANYDR010000383.1 coordinate 2,708, forward strand.
GTAACATTTGTGTCACCACAGGTGTTGCTTAACGGATGCACTTTCAACAGCACGGCTACCATTACGAAAAACGGAGCCGTGACCAACACGAGTGCTGGAGGCAATATTTTTAACGGAGTTACAACATTAAACTGCACCGGATCCGGATACTTTGAATTAGGAGATACAAGCCCTGAGAAATTCAGTACAGATTTAACGGTTAATAACACCAGCACCGGAAGGGTTCAAATTGGCATAAGCTCTGCCGGTAATCTTTTCAACGGCAATACGATCATCAATCACGGAGGAAATACTTCCGGTGTTAATACGATTATTGCCCGTAATGCCGGCTCCACTGCAACTTTCAATGGGAACGTTACTCTTAACTGTGCTAATGCAAATTCGGGTTCTGGAGTCCTCGTTCCCAACGATGGAGCAGCCACATTCAACGGAAACGTTACCGTAATCTCTACAAATGGAAGGGGCGTTCTTCTTGCAGCCGGCGGTGGATCAGCAACGCTTGCCAGCGGATTTACAATTACTGCCGGCACCTTTACAACCGGCACATTAACGTTTAGCCGTTTTACTCAAACAGGGGCAACGCCACAGACAATCGCACTTACAGGAACCGCGGACATGACATTTTCCGGTCCCAATACTTTTAACGGAGCCGTTACTTTCTCCGCGCCACAACTTTTCTTAAACGGCAGCACATTTAACAGTACCGCTTCACTTACAAAAAACGGGGCGACTGATAATGCCAGCTCTGGAAATAATACTTTTAATGGATCAACCACTATCACCAATAGCTCAGCAAATTACCTGCGCCTGGCAACTACAACAGCTGATGCTTTCGCAGCAGATGTTACTTTCGTCAAAAGCAGTACAGGTGCTCTCGAGCCCACGTATGGCACCACCAGTACGTTCTCCGGAAATGTGACTGTCAACAGCTCTTCAACAATTATATTTGGAGCAGGCACCGGAACAGCATTGTTTAATCTTGGAAATTCTCAGACGATCAACAAAACCGGATCGGCCAATCCTACTTTCAACAGATTTCAAATCAATAAAACAGCCAACGATGTGACGCTGAATACAGAGGTCCTTATTGGGACACTAGCAACTTTCACCAAACGATTTATTATTTCATCATCTGCCAATCCCGTTACTTTTAATAATGGCGCCACCGTCGCCAGTGTAAGTAACACAAGCTTTGTTTCAGGGCCTGTTAAAAAAACAGGAACTAATATTTTTACTTTTCCCGTTGGTAAAAGTGGATTTTATCGTCCCATTGCAATGGCGGCACCAGGTACCGCTACCGATCAATTTACTGCCGAATACTTTTATACAGATCCGAACCCAACCTATTCTGTTGCCAGCAAAGATGGCACCATCGATCACCTCAGCCGATGCGAATATTGGACTCTGGACCGCACCACCGGCAGTTCAAATGTTGCCGTTACTCTCAGTTGGGATACCAATAGCTGCGGAGTTACTAATTTATCTGAATTGACCGTTGGAGGCTGGAATGGAACAACCTGGAAAGACCTTGGAAACGGTGGCACAACCGGGACCACTGCGACGGGGACGATCGTGACACTAGCCGCGGCGACTACTTTTGGACCCTTTACCCTTGCCTCGACTACTGCTAATAACCCACTCCCTATTGAGTTGTCAAGCCTCACAGCTAAAGTGAATGGAAATAGTGTCGATGTTGCTTGGTCTACATTGACCGAGAAAAACAATGACTATTTTGTTGTGCAACGAACAATTGATGGGGAAAAATTTCAATCAGTCGATACAGTAAAAGGTGCTGGTAATAGCATTGCAACATTGAATTATCACACCAAAGACTACGCTCCTATAAATGGACTCTCTTACTACCGGCTAAGACAGGTTGACTTTAACAAACAATATACTGATTCAAAACTTCTCTCCATCAACTTCGGAAAGACTGATAATTTCAGTTTTGTCTTATCTCCAAACCCATCAAGTGAAAAAACAAATCTGACGTTCACAGATTTACCGACAGGAACGAGCGAGATCCATATTAATATTTATAGTCTGAATGGTAGTTTAGCTTTCGCGGGGATATTTGCCTTGAATGATCCAACTATCAAAACAATATCTCTGGAGCCTGCTCAAAAATTATCGCCTGGAATTTATATCGTCTCTGTTAATGTCGGACCTGAAATTCATTGGATGCGTCTTGTAATCAATTGACCAGTGAGCATCACATAATTACGATTATGATAAAAACGTTGGGATGGTTCTCATAAAAGAGAATCATTTCACCTTCTTCAAAATCAACGTTCCAAACTTCAACTCCGTGGCATCTTTTACAACGGCTACCAATTCCTTTCTCTTGATATAACCCCTGAACAATTCCTCCTCTAACTTTGAATCATCGCATTTTAATAAAATACTATCGGCTGATAGCAGCATCCATTTGCCTTTGCAGCCAGACGTCATAGAAGCATAATTCTTCGTTAAACTAAATTCATCTTCAGATTTTAATTCAAGTTGATATGCGACATCCCTCTCCTGGCTCGTATAGGTGCCATCAAGGCTTTTCTGGATCGAGTTACACGAAATAAGTAATACAAGTAATAAGCAAAATTTTAACATCTGACGGGGGTTAGCTTAGATTAATATCCTTACAAATCATATGCCGTGCCTACTATTACAATAAAAAAGCCCTGTCCCAAATAAGAGACAGAGCCTTTTCAGTTTAAATTAAGGTCTTTAAACGTATTGATTCAGCATTACTGGCATCACCAGCATCAAAATATCTTCGTTCTTGTCCTTTTCAACCGGAAGAATTACACCCGCCTTATTTGGCGCTGACATATTCAATTTGATCTGATCAGTATCCAGATTGCTTAACATCTCAATCATGAAACGAGCATTGAATCCAATCTCGATATCTTCTCCTTCATGTTCGCATGACAGACGCTCGTTGGCTTCGTTGGAGAAGTCCAGGTCTTCAGCAGATACTTGCAGTTGACTACCAGTAATCTTCAAACGAACCTGGTGAGTAGTCTTGTTAGCATAGATAGAAATACGTTTCAGCGAGCTTAGGAAATCTGCACGGCTGATGATCATCTTGATCGTGCTCGAAGATGGGATCACATTTTCATAATCCGGAAAACGTTCATCGATCAACCGGCAGATCATTCGTATACTTCCAAACTTAAAGAATGCGTTCGATGTATTGAAGTCAATAGTAACGTCAGTATTTTCGGAAGGAAGAGTAGACTTCAAAAGGTTCAATGCTTTGCGCGGAATGATGATGGTATTGCCGCTTTCAGATTTAACATCTGTTCTGCGGTAACGCACTAAACGATGACCGTCTGTTGCTACAAAAGTCGTGTTCTTTTCTCCAAGATTAACGTACACTCCCGTCATCGCAGGGCGAAGCTCATCGTTGCTGGTCGCGAAGATTGTATTGTTTATAGCACGAGCCAGAACTTCAGATGAAATCTGTGCTGAGAAGTCGTTGCTGACAGATGGTACTTTAGGAAAATCGGTAGCATTCTCCCCTGAGAGCTTGTAGCGTCCATTGTCAGAACTTAATTCTATGCTGTACGTCGACTCATCAATTGAGAACGTGACAGGTTGATCAGGAAGATTTTTAAGTGTGTCCAGCAAAATGCGGGCGGGCACAG
>JANYDR010000056.1 GCA_025363495.1 Cyclobacteriaceae bacterium
GGTTGGAGTATATAAATTAAAAAGGGTACCGCCGGTCTCAGCTTTTACCTGCATAAACCAGGAACTTCTCTCACTGTTTCCATAATTGTTTGGATTCCATGTCAATGAAAAGATCATACTGCTGACAAGTGACGGCTTGAATGAATTGATAAGATTATTGCCCTGCGTTTGTTGAAGATTCTGAAGGGTAGCATTAAACGCGCTATCAGTGGTAGACTGGATGACCTGAAGATTTATAAGGGTAAATGCATATTGTCGCGTTCGATTTTTACTTTCCCATGTATAGGTACCTGATATCGTAACGTTTGAACGCTGGTATTCTGGTCGGTCGGTGTAGGTATATCCCGCCAGCAGTCGGGTTTTAGGGTTGAACCTTCCGAAATTTTCCAATGCCTTGCCAAAGGGGAATAGGAATTGCGGAAATGTTACAGATGAAGTTATGTTTGCTTCCGTGCTTTTATAAACGTTTCCAATGCTTGTTGCGGATGCAACACCTTCAAATCCAAACCTTCCGTTCAATTCAAAAATTTCAAGCCCATGAAAGATATTTCTTTTCTTGAAGCTTAAACTATAATACGGACCCGGGAAACCCTGCGTTACCGTTACGCCTGCCTCATTCGTCCAGGCATAACGGTCCAACGGACTGGTGAAGATGTTAGCAATGAATTTTCCGCCCGATGTATCATAATTAATGTTGACGAATTTGAATATATCAAGGTTGGCTAGCTGTCGCTGCGTCTGGAATGTGTTAGTGCGACTATAAAGACTATCCCGGTGTAAAAAAACACGATTTGATAATATTTTTTTATTGTATTGGTAAATAAAATAGTTGTAACGAATGTCCTTATAATATGAGGATTGTCTTTTCTTAATTCCTGGAATTTTCACATTCACATCTGTGGTAAAATTTACTGAATCCATGGAAAAGACTTTATGGTCTGCATGATTAGCCGGATCAGAAATGGCCATCTGCAAGGCGACTGAATGCTTATGACCATAGGTAGTATCTATCTGGAAGTCGATGTATTGCTTACTGAAATCAAAATAGCCATGATCTTTTAACATTAAATCCAGCCGATCGCGCTCATCGCTTAATTTTTTCTGATCGTATCGGTCACCGATTTTTACCTTACTGAGAGCTTCATATCGCCGCACAAGTTGCATTACGGCACTGTCGGTAACCCGATAGAAAATTGTATCATAAAGAAAGGGTTGACCCGGAATAATGACATATTTTACTTTAACCCTCCTTTTCCTTTCACTGATTTCTGGCAGCGTTTGGCTTAAAAAATATCCTTTGTTAAAGAGAAGGCTGTTAATTTTCTCAACAGAAGCCTGAACGCCTGATGAATCATAAACCGAAACGTGTTCTCCCCACTGCATTGGTAAGTTTCCGTTTTCAATTTTGAAATTTAGTGCGTCCGTTTTTTGCTGCCGGCGGAACTGGAGATTGATTTTTTTCTCTGGCTTTTCAGTAGCGGCAATTTTGCGATCAAACTTTTTTTCTTTCTTATCTTTTTTACGAATGAAATCGTTTTTGCTCTGGATGAAGCCAGAATGTTCCTTATTGAATTTCCTTAGTCCAACATAGTACATCCATGTAAGGGTATTGATGGGGAATCCCAGAAATCGCCTGTTGGCTTTCTGAGCATAAATGTCGTCGTTGAGACCGGTCCTGTCAAAACCTTTTGGTGTTTTGATCGATTGCTTGTATAAGAGCTTCTGGTTTTTTTCGAGATACTGGGTGCCGATGCATCCGTTGAGGACGAGTACGATACTAAGCCCAATCGAAATTTTGGTAACTTTCAGTTTAACGGTCCGTATGCTTTCAAAATCCAAAATCCGATTCATTAAATCCCTGCAAGTAAAGAAATACCGCCAAGTAGAGCAATGCTTTCTCATTCAGGGGGGCAAAGCGGTGAAAGAAACACTCGCCTCCGAATTTGAGATATTGACTCTGTTAGGCACAAAAGAATTTTTTCACTCTTTTGACACCGCAATATTAGGTAAAGTCAAAGAGATCATCGAAGTATCGGAAAGAGAACTTACTGATGTTGGATCGGTTGAAACAAATAATTCAGCCCTGGCTGTGGTTAAAATAAAAAGCCAACATTTGCCAAAACTTCCAGTGTCGGACTTCTCGTTAGTGCTGGATGATATTCGTGATCCCGGGAATCTTGGTACGATTATTCGCACTGCTGAATGGTATGGCATTAAGAATATTATTGCTTCTCTTGAAACTACAGACCTGTATAATCCCAAGGTTATTAACGCTACTATGGGCTCTTTCCTTCGGGTAAATGTATTTTATACTGAATTGGACGATTTTTTATCAAAACATCAGGTGCCTGTTTACGGTGCCTTTCTGAAGGGTGAGAACATTCATACAGTAAAATTTTCAGCTGGTGGATTGATTGTCATTGGAAATGAATCAAAAGGAATTTCTCCCGCCGTTCAAAAGCGGGTTACTCATCCTATTACTATTCCAAGATTTGGAAATGCGGAGTCGTTAAATGCATCGGTTGCGGCAGCGATAGTTTTAGATAATCTCCGGAGGAAATAATTGCGAGCCACTTACTATGATTTCAAGACTCGTTAGGGTTAGACTGTTTCCATTTTTGTTACTCTACTTTATCTCTACCCAATACACTTAACAGCAGAGATCGCAGAGTGAACTCCGCAAAGTGCGCAGAGCCTTTGCTCGGAGATGAGAACGCTGAGGCTGCCGTTGGCAGAGCCGTTCTTTACTGCTTACCGATCACAGATTACTGCTAACCGATTCCCTACAAAAACTTCTTACTCTGACTTGAAGCTTCTTCCGATAGTTTATGTGCATGCTCTTTCCCCAGATACTTGTCAATAATATTATGACCGACATAGATCAGTGGTGTCAAAACAATCGCTACTACGAATTTGTATATATAATTAGTGATGCCGATCGCGATAATCTGCTTTGTTGAGAATGTCCCATAAAATGCAATGAATAGTACTACAAAACTGTCGATAAGTTGAGATACAAGTGTAGATCCTGTTGCTCGAAGCCAAAGCATCTTTGAGCCAGTGATAAGACGAAGTCTGTGAAAAATATAAACATCTGCCAACTGCCCGATAAGAAAGGCTGATAGTGACCCGATTATAATTCGTTGACCCTGTCCGAAGATCTTGTTAAAAGCAAAGTCCATATTGAAATAATTCCCTGCACTATCCTGACTATTGGCATCAAGCCACCATGCGGCCGGCGGTAGTCTCATCGTTAGAAAGATGACAAGAAATGAATAGGCGATAAGTCCTGCTGTGAGATAGCTGATTCTCTTTACACCGGGTTGGCCGAAATATTCATTGATTAAGTCAGATGTTATAAATACGACTGGCCAGATAACTGCACCTGCAGTGAGATTAAAATCCATTGTAAATCCAAGGATGTCCAGATTGGCAGGAGGGAGGCCTAGCGTACCTTCACCGGAAAAGATTTTAACGCCAATCATTTCAGCAATCAGGGCGTTCGTCAGAAATATCCCACTGAGAACAATAAAGAGCCGGTGTTTTTTTATTTCTAATTGAAGTTCCATTAATCGTTAAGTTCAAAAGATTCTCCCTCTGTCGCTAATGAAGTGGTGGGAAATATTTCCGTTGCTTCTTTCAATACCGGTGCCAGGTCTTTATACCGTGCAGAGAAATGTCCTATAATCAGTTTTTTCACATCGGCGCGTTTGGCAACATCAGCTGCTTCGGCGGCGGTACTGTGTTTGGTTTGTCGGGCCCGTTCTTTTTCATCTTCTGTAAAAGTAGCTTCATGATATAAAAGGTCCACGCCCCTGATTTGTTCAATAATTTGCAAAAAAGGTTGCGTGTCAGAACAATAGGCATAGGAGAATGACGGCTTTGGCGGCAATGTGTAGTCACTTGCCTTGTACAACAACTCGTCTTCTTTGCTTACTACATCTTTTCCGGATTTAAGCTGAACAATATGTTGTAGAAGCATTCCCTCTTTCAACATATTTTTATCAAGACGGATATTTTTTGGTTTCTCGCGAAATAAAAAACCTGAAGTCTTGATTTTATGATCGAGAGGAATAGCTTCAACTGTTACAGCATCATCTTCAAATATCGTTTCTATTTTACCTTCCGTGAGTGCATGAAATATTATTTTATAATTCAGAACTGACGAAGAGTATTTTAATTGAGTGAGAAGTATCTCATCCAATCCGCGGAAGCTGAAAAGATGAAGGTCGGTTTCCCTTCGTTGAAGATGCATTGAAAATAGCAAACCTGTCAATCCAAGATAATGGTCGCCATGAAGATGGCTAATGAAAATATGATTGATTTTGTGGATCCCGATACCATAATGCATCAGTTGCATCTGCGTTCCTTCGCCGCTATCTATAAGGAAGTGACGATTCTGAATGATAAGATATTGAGAGGAAGGAAATCTGCCATAGGCTGGCATTGCCCCACTGGAGCCGAGGATGGTGAGTTTAAGGGACAAGAACTAATTTGAGAATTTGAAAATTTGAGAATTAGTTTACCCACACTTTTTAGCCGGGTTTAAATTAACATCGAGGTTCAGCAACCTGCGCACCTCAATGCGTGAACAGGTCTGCACCTTCACTCTCCGTCCTTCATATCTTTCTCAATTTCGTGCATGAAAACTGAATCCACGGCTTCTTCATTGGTGGGAACAATATTCAATACACTATCCAATTGAGAGATCTTGATAAGCTTGAGGGTATGTTCTGAAAGACTTGCCAATACGAATACCCCTCCGTCTTCCTGAAGGATACGATTACCGACAAGAAGAGCACTAAGGCCGGAACTGTCTGTATATTTTACTTCTGAGAGGTCGAGGATTATATTTCTAATACCTTCCGCATGGAGGGTGATCAATTCAGATTTTAATGAGGGTGCCACGCTGGAATCCAACTTCTCTTCGTGCAGGCGCAGGAGGCTATATTTCTCCTGCTTGTCAATTGTATATTTCATTTAGGAATAGGAAGGTTTCAGGCCTTAAAAGTAATTCAATTTAAGTAATTAACGATGCTCTTTTCAATTCGTTCTGAAATTGATTGGGAATTGAGGGTGGCGAGTTTTTCTCCCGTCATTTGCTCGTAAAGCTCGCGGTAGCGGTCGGCAATTGAGAGTACAATAGCGTCTGTCATCTCTGGTACTCGTTGGCCATCCTTTCCCTGGAAGCCATTTTCAATCAGCCACTGCCTTACGAATTCTTTCGAAAGCTGTTTCTGGGTTTCGCCTGCCTGCTGTCGTTTTTCATACCCTTCTTTGTAGAAATACCTGGAAGAATCAGGTGTGTGGACTTCATCAATCAGGTAGACTTTGCCGTTGTGTTTACCGAATTCATATTTTGTATCTACGAGAATGAGTCCGCGCTTTGCCGCCAGCTCTGTACCTTTTGCAAACAAGGCAAGTGCATATTTCTCGAGAATAGTGTAATCACTTTCCGATACTAATTTTCTTTTGATGATTTCGTCCCTTGATATATCTTCATCGTGACCAACATGTGCTTTGGTAGTTGGAGTAATAATGGGATGGGGCAGAGGATCATTTTCTTTCAGACCTTCCGGCAAGGGCACTCCACACAACGTCCGTTTCCCTGATTTGTATTCGCGACCAGCATGACCCGCTAGGTATCCGCGCACTACCATCTCGACTGAAAAAGTTATCGAGTCCGCAATGATGCAGCACTCGCAGATCAAGGAAGCCGTCGTCGCGCAGCACAAATGCGACACCGGCGTCACTCGGCTCGTCGCCTACCTCGCAACCCGCACCACCGCCCCCAG
>JANYDR010000431.1 GCA_025363495.1 Cyclobacteriaceae bacterium
CAATTAAAAACATCGTTCGTTCAGGTCGCAAGATCATGTTGGTCGCTACCAAAAAACAGGCGAAGGACATCATCGTTGAAGAAGCGACCCGTCTTAACATGCCGTTCGTAACAGAACGCTGGTTGGGTGGTATGCTTACCAACTTTGCTACGATCCGCAAGTCATTGAAGAAACTTGCTCAGATCGACAAACTGATGAAGGACGAAGCGTTCACCAATCTTGCAAAACGCGAGCGTCTGATGATCTCACGTGAGAAAGCAAAGCTTGAGAAATTACTAGGCGGTATTACTGATCTGAACCGTCTTCCGGCAGCATTGTTTGTGATCGACGTAAAGCGCGAGCACATTGCTGTAGCCGAGGCACAGAAATTGAATATTCCGGTATTCGCGATGGTGGATACAAACTCAGATCCTTCCGACATTGATTTCCCGATCCCGGCGAATGATGATGCATTCAAGTCGATTTCAGTGATTACCAAATATATTGGTAAAGCCATTGAGGAGGCATTGATGGAGCGCAAGAAAGACAAGGAAGAAGCAGGTTCTAAGAAAGATGAAGAAGAGAAACGCAAAGTGGACGAACCGGTTCATGAAGCGTAACCGATAGATAGCAAACGTATTGATCGTCCTGCTCCCTGATCGGTGGCAGGACGATTTTTTTTTAAATCGAAGTCACATTACTTGTCTGTAGCTGCGAACCACCTGTAACTTGCAACCTGTAACCGGCAACAAAGAAAGAATTAAATAATTTACTAAACTGTATTATCATGTCAACCATAACAGCACAAGATGTAAACAAGCTCCGCACCATGACTGGTGCGGGTATGATGGATTGTAAAAAAGCATTGACTGAAGCCGAAGGCGATTTTGAAAAGGCCATTGAGATTTTAAGAAAGAAAGGTCAGAAAGTTTCTGCATCCCGTTCAGATAAAGAAGCAAAAGAAGGCGCAGTATTTATTAAAGTTTCCGACGACAAGAAAGAAGGAATATTGATCGCATTGAATTGCGAAACAGATTTCGTTGCCATGACCGAAGATTTCCAAAATCTTGGTAAGCTGATCCTCGAGACTGCAGTAAAGAACAAGCCTGCTACTAAAGAAGAATTGCTGGCGATCAATGTTGGCGGATTGACTCTTGCTGAGAAGATCACGGAGTTAGTTGGTAAAATTGGTGAGCGTGTTGATGTAAGCTCGTATGTCCAGATGAAGGGTGAAGCAATTGTTGCTTATGTTCATGCTGGAAGTAAACTGGGCGTACTGGTTTCATTGAAAGGTGTGAATGGTAAGGATATTACTGAGGCCGGCAAAGATGTTGGTATGCAGATCGCTGCCATGAACCCTGTTGCGGTTGATGAGAAATCAGTTGACAAGAGCGTGATCGAAAAAGAAATTGAGATAGCGAAAGCACTTATCCTGGCAGAAGGCAAGCCTGAGAACATGGTAGAAAAAATTGCTGCCGGTAAGCTTAATAAGTTCTTCAAGGACAACACGTTGTTGCCGCAGATATTTGTGAAAGACAGTTCGAAGACTGTTGCTCAGTACCTTGATAGCGTAACGAAGGGATTGACTGTCGCTGAGTTTAAGAGAGTGGCGATCGGATAATTCGCCCATCCTTCGTCCGACGAATAAAAAAAGGGAGCCTCGTGCTCCCTTTTTTATTCCCTTTCGTGAAATCATCCAAAGGATTCTTTAGATGGGAATCCGAGAAAAATTGCCAAAAATTGATGTAGATTAATTCTTTCTTTATAAGAAATTTAGCAGTCATGGGAATGTTACTTAATTATTTAAGGCCAGTTTTCAGTCCTGTTACTTCTTTGCAATTAAACAAACTCAATAGAATATCGCAGTTAATATTTTTACGGCTACTTTCAACTCCCTCCGTATTGAAATTCATTACTTTTTCCATCGCTATTGGATTTTTTAGTACAGCTTTTGGCCAGTCCGGTTTTAAATTACTCGGAATGACGGAGTCAGGAAGCTTTGGCCATGGAAGCAGAAGAGATTGTGAACTGAATTACCAATAAAAATTTTCTTACCAAAAAAGAACTCTGGCCGCCTTCCATTATCAAGCGACCTCTAAGACTGAGCAATGGATTAAATCTTGTGATGATCCACGCGGGATAAATTCCAGCAGCCAAGCCGGTTAACATAGTAGCAATGAACAAGGTTATCATTAACAACGGTGAATGAAAAGGATCAAAAACTATGGAGGTCTGCAGGAGATCATTCATCCATGGAAGTGCAACCCATGCGACCGCGACGGCAAGGGCACCAGAGATAAGTGCGAGGATCCAGGCTTCTGAAAGGAATTGTAACATTAATTGAGCTTTAGTTGCTCCTACTGTTTTGCGAATACCCACTTCTGAAGCGCGTGCCAGTGCATGGGCCGCCGAAAGATTGATGAAGTTAGCGCAGGCCAGCAGAAGCACTGCAGCGCCTATCAATCCAAAGAATGTTAACCAGGAAGGATCTATGGCGCTTACGCCAGCGGCTCCGAAGGTTAGCGCTTTATTCAAATGAATATCGCTGACCGGCTGTATAGCAAGGCCACCCTTCATGAATGCTGTTGCGGCAGAGTCTACGTTGACATATTTATCAGCAAACCGCCCAAGCAGCGCATTAAACCGCAATTCATTGAAATTCTCAGAGACTTTAATCAAAGTAGTAGTCGTCAACGCCCTCCATTCACCAGGCCCCGCCCACGTTACACTCGGATCACCGTCTCCGCCATTGTTAAGAAATGCAGGATCTTTTACGTATGACAGCAACATCGAATAGGGAAAATTGCTATTGGCAGGAGCATCCCCGATCACTGCACCCACAGTGATATCAAAGATTTCCCTGAATTTGAAAGTCTTGCCGATCGGGTCTTCTGTTCCAAAGAATTTTTTGGCAGTTGACTCCGTGAGCACGGCTTGATAGGGGACCTTCAACGCGTTCCGGGCATTACCGCTGATCTCCGTGATTGTGAAGATGTTTAGAAAGTCAGGCTCTACAATTAAAATAGTTTTCTCATTGAATTTCTTATGTTGATTAATACTGATCTTACTATCCCACCGTGGATGAACTAGCGATATGTGATCCAGTCCACCTCCCTCATTTCTCAATGCACTGGCAAGTTCAGGTGAAGTGTGAGGGTGGTGCTTAACGCTACCTTTCTCATTCCAGCTAGATATCACCCGGTAAATTCGATCGACGTCGTTATGATAGCTGTCGAAACTTCTTTGGTAAGAGATCCAAAGACCGATCAAGAGGCTGGTGCAAAGGCCAAGAGTAAGGCCGACAACATGAATGATGCTAGTTAGTCTTTGACGGATTAGGTGGCGAATCAAGCGACTCATATTTTTAGTCTTTAAGAGATTGGAAATGCGCCTTTTCGTTCGTTATGGAGTTATCTTACCTAGTGATAATACCTCTCGGATAAGGTCTCAGTATTTATAACAATTTCCTCCCCATTATTTTCAATATAATATACGCCACATACGAAACACAGAAGATAATCAACCCATAAAGCACTGTAAGCAGCGCGACTTTTAATCCCCCGCAGATCACAGGAAATGGAACCGGTTCGGGTGAAGTTTCAAGTGCGCTAAAAGCAAATAGTAATCCAATAAGCGTAGACCATGCGCCCCAGGCAGCGGCAAGTGTGGCAATTCTCCTTATAGTTTCGATCCACACAGCATTGAGAGGTTTGCCCTGAAGGGTGACAATAAAAGCATAAATAATGATTCCACTGTTGATTAGCAGAAGAAACAGCAATGGAAACATAAAGGGCGCCCCACCTTCATAATGAAGGCCGATGAATGATGATGCCAGTAAAATTTTTGTTGCGATCATGGTAGGTTAGTTAATGATTTCAACAAGCTTAACCAGTATATTGTAACAGAACTATTTTTTATGACATGTACTCTTTAAGACAAGGGATATTCACCCTTACATCATGGATTGGGCGAAAGGAGTTTTAGTCATGTCGAAAAGCTGACTATGATGTTATATTCCTCGGAGATGAATTAAACCTGAGGTAAATAGCGAGCGGGATACAGATAATCATCAATCCAGTCATCATCACTCTCATGGCTACAGCGAATCCGTCAGCAAAAGCCTTTAATGCAAAAGTGCTGCTGGTGGATTCCAACGCATCAAAAGTTATGATTAGTCCCCATGCCACTGAAAAGGTCAACCAGGAAAGGGCTAATACTCCAAGATGAATGATTATATCGGCGGTGGCCGGTCTCGATCTTTTCAATCGATTAAGATATGCATACATGCCCATTACTATTGCAGTGTTTATTACAATCAGGAAGAAAAGTGGGATTTTGTTCATGCCCCGATCATTTTACAGTGATTGACAGGTGCTGATTAATCAATTTCAGAATAATATAGGCCACTATTGACAGACTAAAAATAAATTGCCCATACAGTATTGTAATGAGTGCAACTTTCATCCCGCCGGATATTACCTGAAAGGGAATAATATATCCGGCTGTGCCGATGGCATCGAAAGCGAAGAATAGACCGGTAATAGTAGAAAAGGTTCCCCAGGCAGCGGCAAGCCCTCCAATTTGTTTGATCCATTCCAATAAAAAAGGATTTGCACTGCCTTTGATAATTATTAAGATTAGGCTATAGATGAAAAGCAAAAAATTAATGACCAGAAGCAAAGCAAGGATTACAGTAAAGGGTGCGCCTCCCTGAATGTGCAGATCAATTAAGTCGTCTATGGAGCTTATCAAGTTCGTTGGAAGTTTTTAAAACCAGATTTTCAATGTCGCAATTTATAAATTCAGAACAGTAACCTAATCCTGTCGGAAAGCCGAAAAGGTATTGAATTTCGTAGAAAGGGTAAGGTTTAGTTCTCTTAAAACCAATTTTGCTCAATGGGAAAATTTTTTTTCATAATTATGTCTATGAATCCTCCTGAAAAATTTGTTGATAATCTTTTTGGCAAGTATCGGTGGGTGGTTCATATTTTTTTTTGGATGCTCGTGCTGGCATTCTACGTAACATTCTTTGGTCGCAAGAACAGCAACTATTTTCAGACGTTCATTTTTGTAGGACTTCTAATGCCGGTAACGATTGGCACTACTTATTTTTTAAACTATAACCTCGTTCCGCGCTTCCTGATGAAGGAACGTTATGGATTTTTTGTTTTATATTTTACCTATACGCTCATCGGTTCAATTTTCCTGGAAATGATGATTGCCATGCTCACATTCATGCTGCTGGCAGAAGTGAATATCAAAGACATGAGTCCGGCTTCGGTGGATGTTATTTTTCTGTTAACATCATTGCTGATGGTAGTATTCCTCGGCGTTGCTATTAAAATGTTACTTTATTGGCGCACGTCCAAAGAGGAATATCAAAAATTAATGCGTGATAAGGTTGAAGCTGAATTGAGATTTTTGAAAGTTCAGCTCAATCCACATTTTTTATTCTATACATTAAATAATTTATACTACCTGACAACAGAAAAATCAGAAAGAGCACCTCAGGCGATACTTCAACTCAGCGGCATATTGGATTATGTGATGCATTCCAGCAAATCGATATTTGTTCCGCTCGTAAATGAATTGAAACAGGTTGAAAATTATGTCGCCCTCGAGCTCCTTCGGTATGAAGATCGTGTTAAAGTTGAAACGATTGTCACAGGCAAACCTGAAGATCATACTATTGGTCCCATGATATTGATTACACTTATTGAGAATGCATTCAAGCATGGAGTAATGAAATCAACCGGACAGTCGTGGATAAAACTTGCTGTCGATTGCACCGAAGCAGGCATTGGTATTGAGATCAGGAATGGTTACCGCAATAAAGCAACGGGTAATGGAATTGGTCTGGAAAATCTAAGGAACCAACTGAACTATCTTTACTCAGAGAAATATACTTTCAAGGTTAAAGCCGGTGAACCAGAGGAATTTTCAGTTAAAATGTTTTTATCCACTCCAAAATGAAGTTTACCTGCCTGATAGTCGACGATGAGCCACTCGCGCGTAAGCTGATTAGTTCTCATATTTCTAAAATGGAGAATCTGTCGCTTGCCGGCGAATGCAGTGATGCCATTGAGGCCGGGACTTTGTTACGAAGCAAAAAAGTTGACCTCATTTTTCTTGACATACAAATGCCGGAGATCACGGGTCTTCAATTTGTCAGCACACTAAAAAATCCCCCCTCCATAATATTCACAACCGCCCATAGAGACTTTGCTCCGGAGGCGTTTGACCTTGATGTTGTTGATTATCTTTTAAAGCCAATTTCTTTTGAGCGTTTTATAAAAGCGGTAAATAAGTTCTTTGATCATCAGATGGGCTCAGTTGAACAGTTGCATAAGCAGGCAGGAGGGGAGACTTTTATTTACGTGAAGGCTGATCGTAAGACACACAAGATTTTGCTGGATGAAATTATTTTCATTGAGAGCCTCGATGATTATGTGAAAGTCCATCTTGGCAACGAAGTACTGATAACCCGTGAGAACATTAGTTCTTTTGAACAGAAGCTTCAGGGCAACCAGTTTGTACGAATTCACCGGTCCTACATTGTAAATATTCATCGCATCAGCGCGATAGCCTCAGAGGGAATTGAAATTGCGAAAATACGATTGCCTTTTGGAAGGGCGTATAAAAAATCGGCGATGGCGTCGCTTTCGTTGAAAGAGGATTAAATCTCGTGCTTCGGAGCATCAATCTTATGGACCATTTTAAGCCATTGGCACTTTCAAGTTTCGGTTAGCAAAACGAAGGATTTTCTCCATCCATTGAGAACATTCCAAACTTTTTTTCCATCTTTGTCACTTGGGCTTACTCCCGCAAATCTTTAAAGACGATGAAGTTTTTTATTTGATTTGACTACGCGTCAAATCGTCTTCTGACTCCGATGGCACGCACTTTCAATGCGTTGACCATTATTCTTTTTTATTTACTTATTTTAATTTAAGCTATGAAGGTCTTTACAAAAACGGCTTCTCTATTTAATTTATTCAAGGAAGCCATAAAAGGCTCTGAACAGAACTTCACGGAAGGAAGTATCAACCGTGCAATCTTTCTACTGTCGATTCCGATGATACTCGAGATGGCGATGGAGTCATTGCTCGCGGTGGTTGATATATTTTTCATCAGTCGCCTCAACGATAACAATGCTGTCACGGCAGTAGGGCTTACAGAATCTGTTTCGGGAATAATTTATTCCATGGCAATGGGGTTGGGCATGGCAGCTACCGCAATGGTGTCAAGGCGGATCGGTGAAAAAGATTCACCCGGTGCGGCTATCGCAGCTGTCAATGCATTATACATTGGAGCAGCATTGTCAGTTATAATAAGCTTGTCGGGAATTTTATTTTACAAAGATGTACTTCGATTAATGGGTGCATCTGAAGAGATCGTGTCGGTTGGTTCGGGTTATACACTTTGGATACTTGGAGGAAACTTTACAATTGTTGGTCTCTTTCTTATCAATGCAATTTTTCGTGGTGCCGGAAACGCCGCGATTGCCATGCAATCTTTGTGGATCGCCAATATCCTGAATATGATCCTTGATCCTATTTTAATTTTTGGATGGGGTCCGATCGAACCAATGGGTGTCGCGGGCGCCGCCATTGCTACTAATATTGGAAGAGGAGCTGGGGTATTATTTCAATTGTATTATCTATACGGTGAAAAAGGCATTATTAAAATACGCAAGAGCAACATAAAAATAGATTGGAATATCATTACGCGTTTGCTGAAAATTGCCTCCGGAAATGTCGGACAATTTTTAATTTCCACAGCAAGCTGGCTCTTCCTTGCGAGAATCATAGTGAATTTTGGAAGTGCTGCGTTTGCTGGATATCAGATTGCAATACGCGTCATCATCTTCACAATTCTTCCTTCCTGGGGAATGGCCAATGCTGCAGCAACACTCGTGGGACAAAATTTAGGAGCAAAACAACCTGAACGTGCGGAAGAATCTGTTTGGAAAGCAGGTTTTCTAAACATGGTCTTCCTGGGGTTGATCTCTATCGTGTTCTATTTTGTTTCCGAACCGATTATGAAATTCTTTTCTTCTGATCTTGAGGTTATTCGTTATGGAACACAATGTCTAAGAATTGTTGCCTTTGGTTATGTGTTTTTCGGATACGGAATGGTGATCGTACAGTCGTTCAATGGCGCGGGCGATTCACGAACACCAACAATTCTAAACTTGTTTGGCTATTGGTTTTTTCAGATTCCGTTAGCGTACGTACTGGCAATCAAGCTTGACTTTGGAGCGTCTGGATCTTTTTGGGCGATTGCTATTGCTGAATCGGTACTGGCAATTGTGGCGATTATTATATTTAGAAGGGGAACATGGAAAAATATTAAAATATAAAAAAGGCATTAGGGCTTAGGCATTGGGAGTTCACGGTTAATTCGAAGACGATGCGCCCTAATGCCTGATGCCTAATTCCCAACACCTAATGCCCAATACTATTTCCCCTGATCAGATTGTTTTTTCTTAAACGCAGCTTTAATTGCTTTCTCCAGTTCTTCTCCTGCCTTCTTCAGACTTACCTCCACCTCTTTCCAGCGCTCTTTATTATCGGCATCCTTTCTGATTTTTTCAGCGGATACTTTCAGTTCCTCATATTTTTTCTTCAAATCGGCCTCTATTCGGGTACCGGCATCTTTGGCCTCCACAATGAATATGTCTAGTTTTTTGCCAAAATCCTTAAAAAATTGTTCGGCCTTGCCTTCCTGATTGGTTTCCATATGCAACAGATTATTTTTGATTCTCTAAATTACAGACTTTAAAGCTATATCTCCCATGGAAACAGAACAAGATCCTCTGGACCACATTCTTAAGTTGCTGGAAAACAAATCCACGGCGAAGCAGATTACCTATAAAAAGTTAATTCAGGCTTTTGAATTGCTGGCCAAAGAATCCAAACGGGTAGCGGGTGAACTTAAGAAGAAAGTAAAGCCGACTGACAACGACGTGACAGTCGATTTCAAGCGCATCAATGAAAACGAGTTTCAGTTGAAACTGGCTGGTGACTTATTGATTTTTGTACTCCATACTAATATTGTTACGTTTGAAGATGACCACGAAGTCATGAAAAATCCTTACATCCGTGAAAATGAAATCAATCAATACTTTGGACAGATCATGGTATATAATTTTATGTCTGATTCTATCAGGTTCAATCGCGTAAATGATCCTGGATATTTGCTTGCAAGACTATTGATCAATCATGACGGTCGCTACATTATAGAAGGAGAAGGAAAGCTGGGAATGATGTTCAGTCAGATATCCGATGGTCCGATTACTGAAGTTGATCTGAATATTTTAGTGAAACTGACACTTACACTAGCTATTGAAAATGATCTGATGGCCCCTCCTTATCCTCAGGTTAAGTTTATCACTCTTTATCAAAAGTTAGAAAAAACTCAGGAGTTGGGAGCTGGTCAGAAAATTGGTTTTAGAATGAGTTATCATGGGAAGCTTGAGGCTTGATAAAATTTTTTTAGTTGGAGCAACTTCGACATTTAATATTCGGCCTTCGACATTTGACATTAATTTAAATTAACGACACAAAATGATTTTTAAAATATTGAAACTCACTTCGTTGGCCTTAATCATTGTCCTGGCAATGAATGCGTGCGCCTCAAAGCATTATCCACATAAAAAACTTAAGCATGGCAAACCAATTCCGTGTCCTCTGAAAGATTGCTGAGTCATGAAGAAAATTATAATTGCCATTGATGGATATTCAGCCTGTGGGAAAAGCACTACTGCTAA
>JANYDR010000058.1 GCA_025363495.1 Cyclobacteriaceae bacterium
CCAGATTCAATTGATGCACAAAGTTCATTTGCATATTCAGAAAGCCAATAGTTGTTTCACTGCACTTTGATCGCAAGCCTTAGCGCAAGATTATTTATTTTTGACGGAATTATATAATGGAAATAGCCAACAAGGGTGAAACAAGACGGATAATTGCCAATTCAGGATGGCTCTTTTTTGATAAGATTATCCGCCAGGGTCTGAATCTTCTCCTTACCGCCTACATCGCACGTTATCTTGGCGTCGCAACATTCGGAGAGTGGAACTACGCAATCGCTTTTGTAGCCTTATTCAGCTTCCTTTCAACCTTTGGACTTTACAACATCCTTCTGCGTGACTTTGTACGATCACCGGAAAGGGCCGGAGAAATTATTGGGAGCGCCATTTCCATTCGATTCATAGGGGGATGCCTGACACTGCTATTCTCAACAATTTTCATTTTTGTCTTCAAGCCAAATGAAAGTGTACTTCATCTATTGGTCCTCTTTACTGCAGCAAACTACATCGTCCAGTCAACGGATGTGGTAGATTATTATTTCCAATCCAAATTAAAATCTAACTGGATTGCCTTATCCCGCTCAATCTCCTTTATTGCATTCGGTGTCACAAAGTTATTATTGGTATATTATAAATTCGATGTTACTTACTTTGCTACAGTACAGGCTGCAGAATTTCTTGTAGCGGGTCTGCTTCTTCTATATTTTCTCAGCAAAACCATTCCCATCAATCTAATTAAATTTAACAGGGTTGTAGTTACGCAACTGATACTTGACGCTACACCAATTCTTTTTGCCGAAATAGCAATCATCATCTATATGAGAACTGATCAGGTGATGATCGGAGAAATGATAGGAGACAGCGCTCTCGGAAATTATTCAGCAGCGGTAAAACTTTCGGAAATATGGTACTTCATTCCCGGAGTCATTTGTAGCTCACTGTTTCCCTCTATTATAAAAGCACACGCTGAAAATCCCCTGCTTTACAAACAGAAACTTCAGAAGTTATATGAACTGTTGTCAGGCATCAGCGTAAGCATTGCTCTTGTCGTCTCCCTTACTTCTTACTGGATCATTCTGATTTTGTTTGGACCCGAATATTCAGAGGCAGCTTCCGTCCTTACCATTCACGTCTGGGCCGGTGTCTTTGTTTTCTGGGGCTTTGCCAGTAACCAGCAACTTGTAATTGAACATCTGACCAGGCTTAGTCTCTATCGGACTATCATCGGCATGGTCGTAAACGTCATATTTAACTTTCTTCTCATACCTTTGTGGGGAATTAAAGGATCTGCTGTGGCAACCTTATTGGCACAAGCTTCATCTGCATGGTTGAGTAGTCTCTTTTTCATAAAAAGTCGACCTATTTTCTGGATGAATCTTCGATCACTTAATCTCTTCCGGTTTATAACATTGGCACAGGGCTTCTTAAAAAAAGGCTTTTAATGAATACTCCTGTCCTCTTCCTGATTTTTAACAGGCCTGATGTCACACAGCGGGTTTTCAATGCTATACGGTTAGCGAAGCCCAGGCAACTTTTCGTATCAGCCGATGGAGCCAGAACTGATAATAAAACCGACGCAGAAAAATGTGCGGAAACAAGAGCCGTTATTAAGCAGGTCGACTGGGATTGTGAAGTGAAAACATTTTTTCGCGATCAAAATCTGGGATGTCGCAGGGCAGTCAGCTCAGGCATTGACTGGTTTTTTCAGAATGTTGAAGAAGGAATAATACTGGAAGATGACTGTCTGCCGCATTCGGATTTCTTTAACTTTTGCGAGACCTTGTTGGAAAAGTACCGAAACGAACCCAAGGTGATGCACATCACCGGTGGAAATTTTCAATCGGGCAAACAAAGGGGAAGTGCCAGTTATTACTTCTCCGGAATATCGCACATCTGGGGATGGGCCAGTTGGCGCCGGGCCTGGCAAAAGTATGATGTCGACATGAAAGACTATCCTGAGTTTCTCAAAAGAAATAAGGAGCACTCCGTTTTTTCAAACCGGAAAGCTGAAAAATACTGGCTGTTTCTTTTCAATCGGGTATATAACAAAGCAGACACGTGGGATTATCAGTGGACGTACGCTGTGATGAAGAATGGTGGCCTTTGCATTATCCCCAATGTCAACCTAATTTCAAATATCGGTTTTGGTGATAACGCCACACACGCCAGCAAGAAGAACGACCCAATGGCAAATATTCCTGTTCATCCGTTAAAAGAAATTACACATCCTGAAGCGCTTGAAATAACGGAAGCCGCTGACCACTATTCTATGACAGAAGCCTTCCCTATTCCGAGTCTTCCCGTAAGAGCTGTGCGAAAAATTTCAAAAATCATTAAGAAGCTACGTTCATGAAAGAAGATGTTTTTAAAAATTATACTACTACTTCCGTTCTAACAGGAGTCGATGTTAAAAAATTTACTGAATGGAGTCATAAGTATTTTAGAACATTCATACTCCCCCATATTCCTTCCAATAAGAAAAGTAAAATAATGGAGATAGGTTGTGGTTACGGTCGTTACACACAATTACTTACTCAAACACTTGGATATGAGGATACCATTGGCGTTGACATCAGTGAAGAGCAGATCGAATACGCTAAGAAAAATTATCAACTAAAAAATGTATTCAAAGCCGATGCTCTTGAGTATTTGAAAGAGCATTCTGAAAAATACGATATCATTATTTTAATGGATGTTCTTGAGCACCTTGAGCTTGATTACGCAATTAAATTATTGACCACCATCAGGGAATCACTTGCACCCGGTGGAAAACTTATCCTTCAGGTGCCAAACGGACTTTCTCCAATGACGCCAATTTTCTATGGCGACGTGACACATGTCAGACCTTATTCTGTGAATAGTATGTCGCAGATTTTGCGCATGGCTGGGTTCACAAGCTTCGATCACGCCGCGCTACCTCCTCTTGTTCACGGTTTGAAAAGCGCCATCCATCGCGTGCTGTGGACTGTTTTTGTTAATCCATTGGTCTATATATTCCTATTATTATCTCACGGAAATTCGGTGGGCGGGATTTACAGCAGCAACCTTTTAACGATTGCTTACAAATCTTCTTAGTGATATAGGAGTTGCCAGTCAGTCGATTCTTTCTGAAAATTTCCTATCACTGATTTTATCTTTGATAAAAAACAAAGGCCGGTTTTTTACCTGAAAGAAAATCCTTAAAACATATTCCCCGATCAGGCCTAGAGCGATCAATTGAAGGCCGCTGAAAAGTATGATCATAAATAGAAGTGAGGTAAATCCTACAGGCACTGTGCCCCAGATAAACTTTTTCACTACCACAGTAGAAAAATATATAAGTGTTAAAAGTACAGAAAGGTACCCCATCCGTTTGATAAACTTTATAGGATATTCGCTGAAATTGAATATTCCATTATAGGCGAGCCTGACGAGCATCCTGATTGAATATTTTGAATCGCCTGCTGCGCGCTCCTGGCGCTCATATTCAACTCCTATTTGTTTAAATCCAACCCAACTGCGCATCCCTCTTAAATACCGACTTTCCTCAGGCATCCTGTTCATTGCATCTACCACACGCCTGCTAATGAGTGAAAAGTCTCCACTATCCAATGGGATATCAATGGATGCCATATTTTTCATCACCCGGTAAAAAATGAAATAGGCCATTCTTTTAAAAACGTTTTCCTTCCTTTTCTTTCGGACAGCATAGACAACATCATAACCTTTTTTCAAACACTCATAAAATTCAAAAAATAATTCTGGCGGGTCCTGCAGATCGCCATCTATTATCATAGCAGCATGGCGGGCCTTTACTTCTTTCAGTCCGGCAGATAAGGCTATCTGGTGGCCATAATTACGAGAGAGGAAAAGACTTACATAACGGTCATCATTGAGTGCAGTTTGTGTCATAAGCTCGGCGGTGTTATCCGTGCTTCCATCATCTACCAAAATTACCTGCATGGATACTGGTGCCGAGTCCATGATCTTATTGAGGCGCTCAATCAGAATAGAGTACACGGCACTTTCATTATACAAGGGAACTACAAATGCGATGTCCTTCTGCTCCATGTTTTAAAGTTATTAGGCGCTAACTGTTTCTTCAACATACAACAAAAATATATACTTTTACCTAGTTTATGGCTTTTGCCATTTCCTTAAATCACTTTGTGTTTCGCTGGCTAATAATTTGCCCATGAATAAATATTGGACAGAAAGTATTTTTAATTCCCCAAAAGACAAGAGTTCCCTATATAATTTCCTCATCTGCTTAGTTTTAATAGTGCTTTTTTTTCATGTCCGTTATGGCCTTGGGATAATTAATCCAACTGAAACTGCCTGGATGATGAAATATGACTGGGCGCAGCATTATATGGGCTGGTACTTCTATAGAAACGACCCATGGACCTTTCCAATAGGCAATATTCAAAGCCTTTTTTTTCCCATTGGAACAAACGTTGGATTCACCGATTCCATTCCGCTTGTCGCAATCCTAATTAAACCCTTTTCAATTCTTTTACCCGAGCAGTTTCAGTATTTTGGTTTTTGGTTATTTCTAGGTCATATACTGGTAGCCTTCTTTTCAATCAAATTGCTGAATATCATGAAAGTTCGTGGTATTGTTCAATTAATCGCAGTCGTACTTATAACCTTTAACCCGATGCTAATGTATCGGGCAATGCACGTGGCACTCAGCGCACACTGGCTGATTGTGGCCAATCTCTGGATTTATTTCCTAGACCCGCAGGTTATTTCTAAAAATAAAATCCTGCTATACCAATTGACACTATTAATAGCGGGAGGACTGATTAATCCCTATTTCGCGCTTATTAACGGCGGTTTTCTATTTATTCTTTCGATAAAATTATGGCTCTATGACCAGTTTATTGATTTAAAAATAGTGGTGCCTTACGTTGTTGGATCGTTAATCGCACTTATTTCGAGTTGGCTGCTCACAGGATATTTTGCTTTGTCAAGTTCATCTCAACTCGGAGTATCAAATGCCTACGGAAAGCCATCATGGAACTTAAGTTCCTTTTTCAATCCCTATACCTTTGACAGGTTTCATGATTTTTATACCAACAATCTTTCAAGTTATCTGCCAGCCGCGCCCCTTGCCCAATGGGAGCAGTATGAAAGCTTCAGTTACTTTGGATTAGGTTTGCTTGTTTTGTCAGTTATCGTTATCGGAATAATCATTGGCCATTCACGGATTCGCAAAGACATTCTGAACCTGTATAAAAGAATCGACATAATTATGCTCTCGGCCCTCACATTGCTGCTTGCATTGTTCGCCATCTCTAATATCGTGACATTTAACGAACGTGTAATTTTTAGTTTTCCTCTTCCATCATCTCTGCGACTCTTTTCTGATATCTTCAGGGCTAGTGCGCGTTTTATTTGGGTTGCTTATTATCTCTGGATCTTTTTTCTAATCTACGTGCTTAGTAAAACAGGAAGGAAGGAGTATGTAATAGCTGCCGTATCAATTATCATGATCATTCAGTTTGCCGATATCCGGCAAATGATCTTTAATAAAAAACTGGAATATGGTCCGTATAAAACAAAATTAAGTGAACCTCATTGGGAAAATCTTATCCGTTCGACCGATGAGGTTTTGTTTTTACCTCCATTGCAATCAAGCTATCTGACCCCGGATGACTGGCAATATTTTTCCTTTCTTTCAGTAAAAAACCGGAAGCCTGTCAGTGCGGGCCACATTGCAAGGATTGATTTCGATGCTTCTCAGAAGTATGCAAGAAAGATGCTTGATCAGATTCTAGAGCGAAAACTGGATTCCACTGCCATTTACATTATGCTTCCGGGCTATTATTCGCAGTTTATCACTAATTACTTTAGTCGTAAAATTGATTTAGTCATGCTGGATGGATATCTGGTAATCTGTCCTTTCAATAACAAATACAAAGACTTGCCAACCGTTTTGGAGGATATAAAAAAGAATGTCAATCAGGACTTTATAAAAGATCATTTTCAAATACATAACCCCATCGCTTTTTCAGATGTTGTTCCTGTAGACAACCCAGCGATAAAATCCGGAATATATGAAGTGTCTGAATGTAAAGGCGCACTCTCAATACGAGGATGGTGCTTTACAGACAAAAGTCAGGACGAGCCTGGGGCTTATGTAAGAATTCTGATAAAAGACTTTTCCGGAAAGACATTTTATATCCCAACTATTCGGTTTGGAACAAGGGATGTTGCTGAATTTTTCAAAAATGACAAGCTAAGCATGGCGGGATTTGCCGGCGTGATCAATACTTCCAATTTGCCTAACGGGGGATATCAACTTGGCCTTGAGGTCATTTGTACTACAGGTGAAAATTGTGAAAGTGAACGCAAATGGATAGATAGCTATGTTAAAATAAATAATCCCACGGCGCCCAGCAATATCCAATGGAACATAGGATCCGATAAAATAAATTCTGACATCAATGTTTTGAAGGCTGATGATCAGGGGGTGACTGTTGAAGGTTGGGCTTTTCAGGAAGGAGCAACCTCTTCTCCAGAAATTTATTTGACAGTATCAAATGATGTTGAAAAATTTGCCTTCAGGACTTCTATTATAGGTAGGCCGGATGTTGCAAAGTTTTACAATAATCCGGCACTCGAAAATTCAGGCTTTATGATAAAATTTGATGCAAGTCGTTTCGGCAAAGGCCCTTATAACCTGGGATTTCTATTGTATGACACTCAGCGCAAAAAATATTTTCATAATTTATCAGAAAGAAAACTTGATCTCAGTGTAAAAGATTCAGTTAAAAATCAGCCTCCACCGGGCGAACTAGTCGCTAATTTTCTAAAACCTAAAACGTTAAGCAAATTGCCGCCAAAAGCCGAAAATGTTAAGGCCTATTTAGATCACATTACTGAGCAAAAATATTTTTACACCGTGGAGGGTTGGGGATTTGTTTCAGATATGGATGATCGTGATTCAAGAGTATATCTTGTTCTTACATCAGGCGAAAAGATTTTCAAAATCTCGACGAAAAAACATTTTCGCCCCGATTTGAGAGCTGCTTTTAAACATACGTTCAGTACAGACTCAAGCGGGTTTGATGTTGGCTTAAGAAAAGAGGATTTTCCAGGAGGGAAATATAAGCTAGGTATTCTCATTGAAAACAAAAGTGCGTCCTTCTATATGCCATTGGAGAATCCTATTGAATTTTAAAAAGTGATTCTATTCCTTAATCCTTATAATTTCCAAAGATGCCCAACTCAATCAAAGAAACGACCGGAAACTCAAAGCTTCTCCAGTTTTTCTTTGCCTTTTTATTGCTTTTAGTATTCTATCATTTCCGCTATGGGTTGTCCTTCTTCAATCCAGCGTATATTAATTGGGTTATCGATGATGGCGAGCTGGCCAATGGGTTCTTCAGCTTTGGCTACTATCGGCACGAGCCTTTGACCTTTCCTATCGGAGACATCAAATCCTATTTCTATCCAATGGGCACGAATCTCTACACGTCTGATATTCCTCTCCTCGCGTTATTCTTTAAACCATTTTCACCAATTCTTCCTGAACAGTTTCAATCTCTTGGAGTATGGTTTTTGACCTGTCACTTACTGCAAGCATGGTTTTCAATTTTGTTATGCGAACGGTTTAAGATCAATGGATTTGCACGCGCCTGTACAGTAGTGTTCTTCTTGTTTGCGCCCGTACTCATGTCTCGATTTATTCATCCCAGTTTGTTTTGTCAGTGGATGATCCTTGCCAGTATCTGGATCTATTTTATTGATCCTCAAAAAACACCAGTACGAAAGATCTTGTTCTATCAATTCTGTCTTTTCATTGTGAGTGGACTGGTGTTCGCTTATATGTGGGCAATGGTTTTCGGTTTTTCAGTTTCGCTTTTTTTACGACTGTGGCTTATCGACAAGAAACTGAGATTCTTTCAGGTGATACTTAATTTTTCATTTCATATCGTGGTGATGACAGCGTTGTGGCTGCTTATTGGCCTGTTCTCATTTGAGGGAATCCCAAATTATCAAATGGAGGGATGGGGAGCTTTTTCGCTTAATCTTAATTCGCTGTTTAACCCAATGGGCACCGCCGTGCTTCTTCCAACGCGCCCGTACGCCTGGCCACAACATATTGAAGGATATGCATATCTCGGAGCCGGCATTCTCACCTTGCTCCTGTTTTACTTCTCAATAAAATTGGTGCAGAAATTTGTAAAGAAAGCGCCTGTTATTAAAAGTGACCGATGGAGGATTGAAGGAACAAACACGGCACCGCTGATGTTGTTCTTTACATTCTCATTCCTATTCGCCTTGTCGAACGATATATCTTATAACAATGAAGTTATTTTCCACTACCCCCTTCCGCAGGCTTTTTCAGCTCTTCTGAATTCATTCAGATCAGGTGGACGTTTCTTCTGGCCTGTTTATTACTTTATTTTTCTCACGCTGTTTTATTACTTCAACAGATTGAGTCTAAACAACGTCGTAAAGAATGTAATTTTTGGTTGTTGCCTGGCTATTCAGCTTTATGATATTCAGCCTTACTTAACCTCACTAAATTTCACATATGGCCCCTATAAACCACCGATTCACCCGGTCTGGGAAACAGTGATCAAGTCATTTGATGAGGTTCTTTTCTATCCAGGATTCAGACGTACATACAAGACCTTTGATGATTACCGGTACTTTACTTACTACACAACAGTCTATCAAAAGAGAATAAACATTGGATATCCGGCGCGTTTCGATGGAAAGAAAGCCGAACAGCTCATCGGAAAGCTTGGACATAAAATTGCTAATGAAGGCCTGGATGAACGTGCCGTGTATGTTTCTATCTTACCTAACCTCAATAACCTGGCCCTCCCCTTATACAGTGATGAGGCCTACTGCTTCGACATAGATGGATACCTTATTATTTTTAAAAAGACAGAAGGCACAAAAGCATTGGCCGACTACATTAAGCAAAATATCGGGCCAGATATTCGACCTGAAATCATTTCTCACTTTCTTTTAAAGCCCTGGAAGGAAACACCAGATGTGAAGACTATAAGTTCTGCTAAAGTTGGGTTTTATGAAACTGATCTAAGCGAAAATCATTTTAACTTAAAAGGCTGGGCATTTGACGAGAGGAGCAGCGATGTGAAGAATGATTCATTATATCTTATCATAGAGTCTTCATCAAAACAAAAATGGATTGCTCCTGTAAACCGGTTCGGAACACCGGATGTTGCCAGCTTCTTCAATAATCCTGCCCTTGACATGGCAGGTTTTGGCATAAGCCTGATATCAAAAAATCTTCCTCAAGGATCCTATCGCACTGCCCTTCTTTTTGTGAATAAAAATACTAACTCTCATTTGTTGGATTGGCTTGATCATACTGTTTACATCAGTCGCGCAGCCAATGTAATCACCATCAGCAAACCACAGCTACCGGCACCGGAAGTAAAATTCGATGTTAATAAAATTGATACCGGTGGCGATGATGTTATTATTGAGTCATGGGCTTTCCCTAAACAGGGAACTTGCGAAAGTTGTAAATCATACTTCATACTCAGTTCTTCTGAAATAACTTACGCTGCCGAGGCAGCCAGTGTTGCCAGACCGGATGTTGCCGACTTTTTTAATAATGTCGCTCTAATCAACTCAGGAAAAAATATTAGATTTCATAAATGCGCTATCAAGAGAGGTCAATATCAATTGGGCATTCTCCTTAAAGACACAGTCAAATCAATTGATTACTTTTCTGAAACAGATAAAATAGTCACAATTGGTTTAAATGAATTTAGCAAACCCTCCATTCTCCAAAACCTTCCCGAAGGAAACGATAGTATCCGCGCCTTTGTAGATCATATTGAAGAGAAGGAGAATTTCTTTGAACTGGATGGCTGGGCTTTCATTCATCCCCTTAGCACTAATTTCAGCAATACTCAAATTGTATTACGATCAAAAGATAAAGCCTACAGTTTGTCGGCAGATGCCACTGGAAGACCAGATTTAAAGGGCTATTTTAATTTATCATACGATACCGATCTGGCAGGATTTAAACTGAAGTTCAGGAAAGACAGTCTTCCACCTGGCAAGTACCAGATTTGCATCATAATGGAAAACTTAAAAACAAATGAACAAAGCTTAAGTTGCTTGAATTCCTTCATTGAAATTAAGCCCAAGTAGAATTGCATTTAACTGTTCCAAGCAGCCTTGCGAAAAACTAAAGCCTGCCTGATGTGAATGCACTAAAACTTGCTAGGACTGCCAGAGGATAAACCGCTGGCACCCGTGCGGGAAATCTGGATTATTCGTATTTAATTTGCCAGCGAATAGCCAAATACCTCAAAACAACTTTATGAAGGTAGTGATACTTGCCGGTGGACTCGGTACCCGACTGTCAGAAGAAACTGACTTACGTCCCAAACCAATGGTAGAAATTGGAGGCAAACCAGTTTTATGGCATATTATTAACATCTATGCTCACTATGGGTTCAATGAGTTTGTCATATGCCTTGGATATAAGGGCTATATTGTTAAAGAATATTTCGCCAATTATTTTCTTCATCAATCGGATGTAACAATCGACTTGTCGAATAATCAGATGCAAATTCATAATACGGCCGCAGAGAACTGGAAAATTACCCTCGTTGATACGGGAAAAGACACAATGACAGGTGGGCGTATCAAACGAATAAAGGAATATGTAAACAATGAGCGCTTCTTTCTGACTTATGGTGATGGCGTAGGAAATGTAGAATTGGATAAGCTCCTCGCATTTCACCTCAAAAATAAAAAAATGTGCACAGTAACATCTGTTCAACCTACCGGAAGATTTGGAGTACTCAATATCAATGATGACGAACGTGTTGAGTCTTTTTTTGAAAAAAGGCAGGAAGATGTTGGATGGATCAACGCAGGATTCTTTGTATGTGAGCCTGGCATTTTCGATTATATAAAAAATGATCAAACCATTTGGGAACGGGATCCTCTGGAAAACCTAGCCACAAAGGGCGAACTTATGGCTTTCAAGCATAAGGGTTTTTGGAGACCTATGGACACACTTAAAGACAAGAGCGACCTGAATGAGCTATGGAATAATGGTGAGGCAAGCTGGAAAATCTGGAAATAATTCATTCAATGGATTTGTTCAATAATTTCTACAAGGGGAAAAAAATTCTCATAACCGGCGACACAGGTTTCAAGGGTTCATGGCTTTGCATATGGCTTACAGAACTTGGGGCAGAGGTCTATGGTTATGCCCTGCCCCCTCGGACAAAGGATGATAATTTTGTAAAAAGTAATCTTGAGAAAATCATTCATCATCAGGATGGAGATATCCGCGACCTGGAACTTCTCAGGAAAACATTTAATCAGGTGAAACCAGATATCACTTTTCATCTTGCTGCCCAGGCTTTGGTGTTGCCATCTTATAACAACCCGGTAGAAACTTTTCATACGAATGTGATGGGAACGGTGAATTTTTTTGAAGCCGTTCGGAGTACACCTTCCGTAAAAGTAGCGTTGAACGTTACCAGCGATAAGTGCTATCAAAATAATGAGTGGGTATGGGGCTATCGCGAAAGTGATCCTATGGGAGGAAACGATCCTTACAGCGCGTCAAAAGGATGTTCCGAACTCATTACCTCGTCTTATTTAAAATCCTATTTTTCTTCAGGGGACTGCCTGGTTGCATCCGGTCGTGCCGGGAATGTTATTGGTGGTGGCGATTGGGCGGAACACAGGATTATTCCTGATGTGTTTCGTGCTTATTTTTCAAAACAAGACCTTATTATAAGAAACCCACACGCTACCCGACCCTGGCAATTTGTGCTGGAGCCCGTTTTTGGATATCTCATGCTGGCTAAAACAGTTTATGAAAAAGGAAGGGCTTTTACAGGTGGCTGGAACTTCGGACCCAATGCCGGAAAGGACCACAGCGTTTCAGATGTGATCGGACATATAAAAAAGAATGTTCCGGAACTAAAATATAAATCAGATGAAAGCACTAATAAACCTCATGAGGCAACTTTACTGAAACTCGACATCTCCAAGTCATTGACATATCTTAACTGGAGGCCCTTATTAAAATTCGAAGAAACAATCGAATTCACGGCGGAAGGTTATCTTTCAGAAAAAAATAATGTTGACGTTTATCAAAGCAGAGTCAATCAAATCAAGCAGTACATTTCGAAATTTTAAAAAATGGAATCAAAAGCGCAAAATATCAAGGACCAGATTTTTGATCTCATCAAACAATATCATGATGAGGTTTATGGAAATAAAAAATTTGTGGCAGGAGAATCCAACATTCCTGTAAGTGGAAAAGTCTTTGATGAAAAGGAATTGCAGCTAATGACCGAAGCTGCACTTGATGGTGTTTTCACCACCGGCCGGTTCAACACAGAGTTCGAAAAGAAACTTGCCAAATACATTGGAGTAAATAATCTGATCACCGTCAATTCAGGGTCCTCTGCTAATCTTATTGCAGCAGCCACGCTCACCGCTGAAGAGTTAGGGGAACGCGCCCTTAAGGCCGGTGATGAATTTATAACAGTCTCCGTTTCATTTCCGACTACGATCAATCCCCTACTACAGTTTGGACTTATCCCTGTTTTCCTGGATGTTGATATTCCAACCTATGAAATTGACATTACACGTTTGGAAGAGGCTATCGGCCCTAAAACGAAAGCAATTGTTATAGCTCATACCTTAGGAAATGTTTTCCAGGTAGAAGAAATTTCAAGAATAGCCAAGAAGCACAATCTGTGGCTGATTGAAGATTGCTGTGATGCCCTTGGTGCCACATACAACAATAAGCATGTAGGAACATTCGGAGACATTGCGACCATAAGTTTTTATCCTGCTCACCACATCACAATGGGAGAAGGCGGCGCTGTATTTACTACTAATTGGAGGCTGAAAAAAATTATGGAATCCTTCCGCGATTGGGGAAGGGACTGTTATTGTGAGCCTGGTAAAGATAACACATGCAAAAAGCGTTTCAGCTGGCAATTAGGAAGCCTGCCGTTTGGATATGATCACAAGTACACGTACTCTCGTCTCGGTTATAATTTAAAGATCACTGACATGCAGGCCGCGCTCGGGCTTGCACAGCTTGATAAGCTTGACGAATTCGTACGCATCAGAAGACGCAATTTTGATCGGCTTAAAACTGGATTGGGAGATTTGACCGACAAACTCATTCTACCGGAGGCAACAGCCAATTCAAACCCTTCATGGTTTGGCTTTTTAATAACGCTCAAGCCGAATGCTGGCATCAGTCGGAATGACCTGATCACGGAGCTTACCCAGCATAAAGTAGCTACGCGATTATTATTTGCTGGAAATATTATCCACCAGCCTTATTTTAAAAATTACGAATACCGTGTCGTGGGAGAATTAAAGAATGCCGAGATCGTGATGAACCAGACATTCTGGATTGGAGTAACGCCTATGATTAATGATGAGATGGTGGATTATGTTGTAAAGGTGTTTCAGCAGATATTGAGACCTTAACAAATCATTTTCAGATTTTTTATATTAACCGGATTATTTCCTTGAGGTAATGCGGTTTGACCTTTCTTGCAATGCCATGATTTTGATATTCCCATTCCGAATAAGTAGACGCCATTAGAATTGTAGGCTGTTTTTAATTTAGTATCGCATGGCATTTATCAATTGAAAGAGCGGGCGGGAAACTATCATTACTGATGACGTTGTGAAGCCCATTATCCGATCGAGAGGTCTTATATTAAAACTTTCATCTTTCGACAGTTTTTTCAAAAAAACATTGAATAGTTTAAATTATTTAAAGCCCATGCCATCCTGATCGCGCTCACCACAGACCGAATCGCCTTATCAACTTTTGCAATTGCATTAGCAACCGGAAAAAGACTTACGCCTTTGGTCTTTATTATACCTGTCATGATGAATACCGGTAACAATTCTATTATGCGAGTTGCAAAGGTGGCAATCCTTACAGCGTTTTGGATATTGTCATTAGCGTCACGTCGTCAAAGACTAATCAGCACTTCTTAACACCCGGTGTTGATGAATCCCTTCATTTTCTTAAAAACAATTAACGCTTATTCAGACGTAGCCGTCCGCACAATGTTTGGGCTCACATTTAACAGTGCTCTTTATGTGCCTATACTCTACCTTTCATCAAAATTTAAAATGTTCGATTTTTTCTCCAATTCAGTGACGCCAATTCATCTACCAACTTTCGTGTTTGCGATAATAGCACTTCTTTTACTTCTAAAAACAACTGGTTATAACCGAAGAAAAAAAATACAAATGGCGGCCTTGATATGCTTTGATCTGGCCATAATAGTACTATTCCATAAAGTTCCACATCTCGTATTTCCTTTCGTCATTCTCTCATTTATTACATTCTTCCCGCCGCCGCGAAATGAATTTTCGTTTGGATATGATGTCGTGGTGATTCTTGCTAACAAATATCTTAGTTTTGAAAAAATAGTATAGATAGTATGTA
This sequence comes from Cyclobacteriaceae bacterium, assembly GCA_025363495.1. Taxonomy (GTDB): domain Bacteria; phylum Bacteroidota; class Bacteroidia; order Cytophagales; family Cyclobacteriaceae; genus ELB16-189. The sequence goes on from JANYDR010000058.1 coordinate 14,441, forward strand.
GAACATTTGTAGTCTTCATGCCAATTTCGAGGGACTATTATTTACTGGTAATGATGATTTCCCTAATTATTTTCCCTAAATCAAGCTATTCATTTTATTACTTCTTAGCCTATGGGCTACTGATTGGAGCCAAGAACTTTATTTGGCTTGACGAAGTTCTTGGCAATCCTATCGCAATCCAGGTTTTTATTAATCCTATACTGCTTCTACTGTTCCTCGTCGCGGAATTTGACCTCCTCAGTTTTATGAAGAGAGTTTCAAAAAATACTGACAGGATGGAAGTTATTAGCTCCAAAACTTAACACGCACCTTCATTCAAAATCCATAACGGTTTTCGGATATCCGCCGTTAGAAAAACAATTTATTCAGGGAAACGACGAAAAAAGTTAGATCGACGTCAAATTTCTCCATTTTAGATGCTCTTATTATGTTGCATATGTCAATTTCTTATTTTGACTGACGCGTTTTATAATTTATCTTTTACACCAAATTGAAAGTACCCCAACAAACAACAGGATCTGACCACCCTTGCCGCTAAATCTTATTGTTTTGAAAAATAAACTCCAATATTATTTTACAAAATCCTATACGTCAAAGCATATTTTCATAGGTGCTTTTTTATTTCTCTGCGTAAACGTTCTCATCAATCTTATCTACTATTTTCTAGGCTACCCTCATCCATATACATCGTTCTTGTTTTTGCCCTACGATCGATTTGGTGACTTTTTTAAATCAATCGATCTCTTTCAAATTGTCACCACATGGGAAGGACCCGACCCGCTCGATCCAAGATCTGGTCTAGCAGGCAGGCCATTTGTCAACGTGTATAATTTCACACTTGCAAATCTCATCCTCTTCACAAGCAACAAATACTTTATTCTTTGCTCTTTTTTTATAGTCTGCCTCGGCGCATTTGTCTACGTTGCTAAAAAAGCCGGGAATAGTTTTACAGTGATCTTTTTCGCACTCGTATCGTATCCAATAATATTTGTGCTTGACAGAGGTAATTTTGCATTATTAGTTTTTGTCCTTTTGTTAATTGCCCTCGCATCCGACAATGTCCTCTTTTCAACTTTTTTAATTGGCATCTGCACTGCATTGCGACTTACTCCTATTGTATTTACAATTCCAATCTTGGTCAAGGAACCACTCACTCTAAAGCGTCTTGCAACGGTAATTTCTCTTTCACTTATATGGTTCCTTGTGATCAATGACTTATCAATCTGGTTTATTCGGAATATTATCATTAACGAAAGTTATGACCCGGTTGCTATTATGGCACGGGAAATGGAGAATTATAATCGAAACTATATTCTTAGCTATGATGGTCTACCCTATTCGAGTTCGTTCTTCCTGCCTTTCAAATGGCTCTATCTAAAACTGTGCGAGAAAATTCCTTTTCTGACCCCCGGTCTTGATTACATCCAACCGGTTTCATCAGCCGTCGCCGTCTGTTCAATCATCGCCTTCTTGTTGCTTCTGAAAGGTGATTTGAAAAAAACTTTCCTAATGATCACGGACGCTAGAAAAGTATTATTCCTTGTGAGCCTGTCGTTTATCTTATTCATGCCCATCACGGGCGATTATTATCTTTTAGTTCTGTTTATTCCGTTACTTCTCTATCCTAAAAATTCATATTCGTTCTTATATGTATTGACCTGTGCGCTGCTTTTAGCACCCAAGAATTTCCATTACGTGGGTTCTATCTATATAAGCCATCACATATCTCTTCAGGTCTTTCTCAACCCCGGGCTGGCGCTCATCTTATTGTTCTCGGAATTTGACCTGCTTCAAAATGTTAAAAGATATTCTGCAGATCGTTCGCCAAAACCGATCATTACATTTACTGAGAATCGCGAAAATTCACTGGCTGATTTACAAAGGCCCGCTAGCAACGCTTAAACTGTATTTGTTATCTTTAAAAATCAAACGAACCCTTCGACTTGAATGAAAATACTTTTAACAGGTGGATCTGGATTCATTGGAAGAAATCTTAAGGAGTCTTTTTTGAATGAAAAACATCAGATTGCGGCACCTTCGCGAGACATCCTTGATTGTTTTAATGACGAATCAGTTGAACGCTTTTTTTTGAAAAATTCCTTTGACGTTGTTATCCACTCCGCCGCTAAACCAGGTCACCGAAACGCAAGCGATCCCCATGGCATACTATATACCAACTCCAGAATGACTATAAATCTCTTGAAGCATAAAGATTCATGGGGAAAATTACTCAATATGGGTTCTGGTGCGATTTATGATATGGAACACTACCAGCCGGAAATGCCTGAAGAATACGCTGGCACACATGTTCCTGTCGATGAGCACGGGTATAATAAATATATCTGCAACCTGTTGTACCCTCATTATAAGAACGCAATTGACTTCCGCATCTTTGGCATCTTTGGTAAATATGAAGACTATGCCATACGTTTCATATCGAATGCGATCTGCAAAACACTTTTTGACCTACCAATCACACTAAGACAGAATCGCAAGTTCGATTATCTTTTCATTGATGACCTCGCACCCATAGTCGATGATTTTGTATCGAGTCAACCACAACATATCGCCTATAATATCACGCCCGATAGCTCAGTTGAGCTTCTGAAAATCGCGACGATTATTAAAGAGATTTCAAATTCAAAGCATGATATAGTAGTAGCACACGGCGGTCTCGGCCGTGAATACAGCGGCAATAACGCACGCCTTAAAAAAGAATTCTCAAAAATAACGTTCACGCCAATCGAAGTCGCCATCGAAAAATTATATCAATGGTACAGGGACAATAAACAAAATTTGAAAAAAGAATATCTGATAATCGATAAGTAGTGAATAAGATAAGACAGCATATAATATTTGATCTCGACGGAACAGTTATCGATTCAAAAAAGGAAATTCTGAAAACGTACCAACTAGTTTTCAGTGAGGTTAGACCACGGATAAAAATAGATCCTGAAACGCTGAATTATGGCGCTACCATCCAAAATGTTCTGAAAGGTGTTTATGGTAACGAGGAAAATCTGATTGAAGCGGCAAAAAAAAGTTTTTCATCTCGATATGACTCAAGTAATTATGATGAAACTCACTTGTATGATGGAGTGATTGAAACATTGGAAATTCTGAAAAAAAATAATCACCTTTTATATATTGCTACCAATAAAAGATTTGCTCCTACGACTAGAATTTTACAAAGGAAAAAGATAGGTCATTATTTTTCTGACGTCAAGGCAAATGAAATGCAACCAGGGATAACGCTAAGTAAAGAACAGATGATTTCGGATTTGAAAAGGGCTCATTTTTTTACCGCGGGATATATGGTTGGAGACACTATTTCAGATATTCGAGCAGGGAATAGTCAAAATTTGAAAACGATTGCCGTTACGTATGGTTACGAAAATAGAGATATATTTGCAGCGCAAAATCCGACATTTATTATAGACTCATTTAAGGAAATCCTGACCTTTATATAATTAAACGAAGCAAATCATGAAGCAGAATGAAATTTTTGAAGACCTGTTCGTATTGGAGCTCGCCAATAACCACTGGGGCAAGGTCGAAAGAGGTTTAAAAATAATTGAGGAGTTCGCGCAAGTTGTAAGATTTAATAATGTGAAAGCTGCCATAAAATTTCAATTTCGCGACGTCGACACATTTGTCCATAAAGATTACAGGACCGGATCTGATATTCGATATATTAAAAAGACCCTTGACACAAAAATGTCGAAGGAGAATTTCAAGATCATGGTCGAAGCGGTACGCAAAGGCGGCTGCCTTCCAATGGCAACGCCTTTTGACGAAAGATCAGTTGACCTTTGTGAGGAGCTTGATCTTCCCTTGATAAAAATTGCGAGTTCAGATCTTAACGACTGGCCACTAATTGAGAAGATTGCCAAAACACGCAAGCCAGTGATCGTCTCAACCGGAGGATCGACATTGAAAGACATGGACGATCTTGTAAGATTTTGTAAAAACAGAAATATCCCGTTGGCCATCAATCATTGCGTGTCAATCTATCCATCGGAGGATTCTGAGGTTGAATTGAACCAAGTCGATTTCCTGAAGGCAAGATATCCAGATAACATTATTGGATACTCCACTCACGAATATACTTCCTGGGACATGTCGATTGCGATGGCATACGCAAAAGGTGCCAGAACTTTTGAAAGACATATTGATATTGAAGCCGACGGAATTCCGGTATCTCCTTATTGCACTTTACCTCACCAGGCCGACCAGTGGTTTAAGGCCTACAACAAGGCAAAGGAAATGTGCGGCGCATCTGGAGTTCAAAAAAGAATCCCACCAAAAAAAGAAGTTGAATACCTCGATGCTCTTGTGAGGGGTGTGTATATTAAAAGAGATTTGCCAAAAGGGCATGTTATCACAAGCGAAAATTTTGAAAACGATTTTTATATGGCTATTCCACTTCAAAAAGGACAAATGAGCTGCAGGGAAATCATGAATGGTGAGATATTATTGGACAATCTTAAAAAAGATGATGCGCTGAAGATCGACACTATCGACAGTCCTTATTCTAAGAACGAAGAGCTAAGAAAACTTATCTACAAAAGAGGCTTCTAGAAATGATCAAACTTACTGACTTCATAGTCAAACACCTTGAAAATTATGGAATTACAGATGTATTCATGGTCCCAGGTGGGGGTGCAATGCACCTTAACGATTCCTTTGGAAAGTCGACACTAATAAAATGCATTTGTAACCATCACGAGCAAGCATCGGCAATAGCAGCTGAAGGCTATGCTCGTCAAAAGCAAACTTTAGCAGTTGTCAACGTTACTACTGGTCCTGGTGGTCTAAACGCCCTCAATGGTGTTCTCGGCCAGTGGACTGACTCGGTTCCTGTTCTCTATGTTTCAGGTCAGGTGCGCCTTGATACCACCGTGTTATCCTGCCCCGATTTGAATTTGCGTCAATTAGGAGACCAGGAAGTAAGAATAACAGATGTTGTAAAACCACTGACCAAGTACGCCACTATTATTACTGACCCAAAGAATATAAAAAAGGAGCTTGAGAAGGCAATTTATCTTGCCACGAATGGGCGGCCGGGGCCGGTCTGGATCGACGTTCCAATGAATGTGCAGGGTTCAATGATCGATGAAGATAGTTTGGAGTCTTTTGTTCCAGAGCCTATCCCCACCGGCACGCAGAAAAATCTCCAGGAAAATATTGAAAAAACGATTGTACTATTAAAAGCATCCGAGCGTCCCGTTATAGTTGCCGGACATGGAATTCGTTTGTCAAAAACGATCGACGTTTTTAACAAACTCATTAAGAAATTGAATATTCCAGTCCTTTCAACATTGAACGGATTCGATATCGTTGAAACAAGCAGCCCCACAGCCATAGGAACAATTGGTTCAATCGGTTCGCGAGCAGGTAACTTTGCTATTCAAAATTCTGACCTGGTGATATTTTTGGGAACCCGAAACAACATACGTCAAATAAGTTATAACTGGACCGCCTTTGCAAGAGCAGCTAAAAAAATATGTGTCGACATTGACGAAGCCGAATTGCAAAAACCTTTTCTCAAATACGATCTGGAAATTTGCGCAGACTTGAAGGATTTTCTTCCTGGTCTTGAAAGTAAAATCACCGATAGGCAAAAAGATTATTCCGAATGGGTCAAATGGTGTCTCGTGAGGAAGGATAAATATAATCCCGTCCTGGAGGGTTACAAAAATCTGGATAACTGCGTCAATCCATATTATTTTATGGAACAGCTTACCCAACTTTTACCAGAAAACACAACAGTCATTACAGGGGACGCTACCGCGTGTATTGTTTACTTTCAGGCTGGCAAAATAAAAAAAGGCCAACGTGTGATTTGGAATTCAGGCTGCGCAAGCATGGGGTATGACCTTCCTGCAGCGATAGGTGCCTGTGTGGCACAAGGAAAAGACGTCATTTGCCTTGCTGGCGATGGAAGCCTGCAAATGAACATCCAGGAACTCATGACGGTCGCCTACCATCACCTTCCGATAAAGTTGTTTTATCTAAATAATGATGGTTATATCTCAATGAAGCAGACACAGGACAACTTCTTTGGTAGACGAATTGGCGCTAATAAAGATTCGGGTATCGGATTCCCTGACATAACACGAGTTGCCAAAGCCTATGATCTGCAAACCGCTGTAATCTCATCTGATAAGAACTTAGCTGAACAGATCGCCGCTGTACTAAAAGTGAATGGGCCTATCGTATGTGAAGTGGTGCTTCCGAAGGAATACGCGTTCGCTCCAAAATTGTCGTCGGAAAGAAAGCCAGATGGAAGATTGGTGACAAAGCCAATGGAAGATATGTTCCCATTCCTTGACAGGGAAGAGTTCAAACAAAACATGCTAATCCCGATAATGAATGAATAATTCCGAGGTTTCTTATAAGGGGGTTGAGAGGTTAAAAAAATATAAGACTTCATCTGAAATAGATGCAAACATCCTCTCGTCAGTAAAGTTCGACTTGAATGAAGTTATAGAAAAGGGAGTTTTCATTTTTGGTGCAGGAAGATTAGGACAACAGGTGCATCATTTTCTTTCCAGTAATAATATTTCCATTTTGGGATATGTGGATAATAATCCATCGTTGAATGGGAAAACTCAGAATGGCATTTCCATTAACCTGGCAGACATTCTCACGAGCGACAGCATTGTTTACATCGCTTCAGAAGTCTATTTAAATCCAATTCGCAAGCAGCTCATAAAATCCGGAATCATAAAGAACATATCACATCTCGAAGGCTGTATACTCTTCAAAAAGTATCAGAACTTTCCAGTAGGAATGTATCTTCAACGAATCACAGAGGACCTGATTGAAAATCGCGCGAATTACCTGAAAGTTTTTTCACTCATAGAGGACGAAGAGTCAAAGAAAGTTTTTGACAATCTTATTCATTACAGGCTTTCAGGAGACATTAAATATATTGATGAGATTTCCTCAGCTCCCGAGCTGGAATATTTCGATAAAAGCGTATTCTCGCTTGAATCAAACGAGGTGTTCTATGACTGCGGAGGATTCAATGGCGATTCAGCATTGAATTTTATCAATTTTTCCAACGTAACATACAAAAGTGTTCACATTTTTGAACCTGACAGTGGTCTTTTGAAAGAAGCAAAAGAGTTGCTAAAGAAATTTCAAAATATATTTTTCAACGAAATAGGTGTTTTTGATAAGACTACAACACTAAAATTCGATAGCACCGGAGGGCTTGATGGTAAAATCAATAACGAGGGTAATATTGAAATCAAGGTTGTTGCACTTGATGATTATAAAGGTGATGCCCCCACCTACATAAAACTTGATATCGAAGGCGTCGAGATCGAGGCTCTTAACGGTGCAAAGAATCTAATTAAAGACAAAAAGCCAAGATTGGCCATTGCTTCATATCATTACCCGAAACACTTTTGGGAAATCCCCCTGCACACACTGGCGATCAATAATAACTATACTATAAGAGTAAGACATTATTCGAACTACATAATGGGTTCGACCTACTATTTCATTCCAAAATAAGTATTAAATTTTTCCAATCATCTCAATGGAAGCAGTCAGACTGAAGCGAAAGTGTCCCATTTGCTCAAATGCATCGGGTATCACGCTGAACACGCAGAAATACATTTTGCCCGATAACCATCCCTTAAAAAATGGCTATGATGTCGTGATCTGTAATCAATGCGGCTTCGTCTATGCCGACACTGACTCGGTTCAGGCAGACTATGATAAATTCTATAATAGCTTCTCCAAATACGAGGAAGGTGCCAGTATTATTGGAAGTGGACTTTCTGTATTTGATTATAATAGACTTCATGGTGCTGCTGAATACATCTCAAAGAAAATTGACATTACAAAGAGCATACTAGATGTTGGAAGTGCCAATGGCGGACTCTTAAAAGAGCTCAGAGAAAATGGCCACACCAAATTATCAGCCTATGATCCATCAGGCTTTTGTGTAGAATATATTAAAAAAAATATGGGTATTGAGGCTATTAATGGTTCAATTTTCGATATTCAGAAAAATTTTTCAGCAGACAAAAAATATGATCTTGTAATACTCTCCCACGTACTGGAACACCTCCTGGACGTCTCCGGAGCATTTGAGCAAATCGATCATTTATTAAAAGAGGAATCTCATTTCTATATTGAAGTTCCCGATGCGTCCAAGTATACTGAATATTTCGTCAGCCCTTTGCATTATTTTGATACAGAACACATCAATCACTTCTCAACGCACTATCTTAAGCTCCTCGCACAAAAGTTTGATTTTACTGTGGTGGACGAAGGGGAGAAAGAAATTCAATTGTCCGACAATACGATATATCCCGCCATTTATGTCTTGCTTAAAAAGAATAACATTAAGAATAAAAACGAATCAGTGAAATTTATTTATGACGACACCCTGGCGGCAAACATCAGGAGGTATATCGCAAAATCATTCGAGAATTTCAATTTGCCGTTGATCGAAAAAATCTCTAAGGACAATCGTGAATTTATCTTCTGGGGAGTTGGAAGCACAACGCTAAGACTCCTGGCGTCTACCGATCTGAGAAAGGCCAAAATAAAATTCTTTGTAGATAATAATCCAAAGACGCATTCAAGTGATCTACTTGGAAAGAAAGTCTACTCTGCCGATGAAATAAAGGGTCATAAAGATCCAATTGTGGTTTTCTCAAAGATTTATAAGAACGAAATTGAGAATCAGATCAGAAAAGAATTAAAGCTGGAAAACGAGATTATTTTTCTTAACTAGCCTCATCACCCCTAGCCCCACGAGTCATGAAAAAATTGATAAGCATTTTTACACCTTGCTATAACGAAGAGGAAAATGTAGCGCAATTGATCGATACCGTTGGCAAAGTCTTTGAAAAATTGCCTCAATACAACTATGAACACATATTCATTGACAATTGCTCAACTGACAATACTGTCAATATTTTAAGGGACATTGCCAGCCTCAACAAAAATGTGAAGATAATTCTAAACGCAAGGAATTTCGGGCACGTAAGGTCTCCATATTATGGATTGATGCAATGTCCAGGGGATGCGGTGATTGTTCTCGTAGCAGATTTCCAGGATCCTCCGGAATTGATAGTTCAGTTTCTGGAAAAATGGGAAGAAGGCTATAAAATGGTGTTGGGTATAAAGTCACAAAGCAAGGAAAATCCATTAATGTTTGCTGTAAGAAAATTATTCTATAGTCTTTTAGCCAAAGCTTCCGATGGAACTGAGGCTCCTCTTAAAAATTTCACAGGATTCGGACTTTATGATAAGCAATTTCTGGATGGAATCAGATCCATCGATGATCCCTATCCATACTTTAGAGGAATGGTCACTGAATTGGGCTTTCAACGCTATGAACTAAAATATACACAACAATTAAGAGCTGCGGGAAAGACCAAGAACAATCTTTTTTCTCTTTATGATTATGCAATGTTGGGATTTGTAAATCACTCAAAATTACCCTTGCGATTATCAGCCTTCATTGGATTCGTTACATCAATCATAAGCTTCCTTGCAGCATTTGTTTATTTGATCTATAAGCTGGTCTACTGGGATAGCTTCGAGCTTGGACTCGCTCCTCTTATTATCGGCATATTCTTTTTTTCATCGGTTCAATTATTTTTTATTGGAATTATCGGCGAGTACATTGGGGCTATTCATACGCAAGTAAGAAAACGCCCCCTGGTTATTGAGAAGGAACGGATAAATTTCGACTAGCCGACCTAACCACCTCTTCAATAAAATCACATCTTTAATTCATCTGCCCCTTGATTAAAAAAATATTAAATCATCAGTTCCTGAGATTTCTACTTACCGGAGGTCTTAACACAGCTTTCGGTTACATGGCTTTTTCAGTATTTACTTACCTCACCGGCAATCCTTCAATATCTGTAATACTGGCTAATATCGTCGGGGTACTTTTCAATTTTAAAACGTATGGCTCCTTTGTCTTCAAGTCAAAAGACAATTCAAAGATCTATCGTTTCTGCGGTGCTTACTTGTTCATTACTACCGTTCAAATATTATCCCTTAAAGGGCTCGCCAACTTTGGCATAACCAACCCATACCTGGCGGGAGCGATACTTACATTGCCGATGGCAGCCTTATCATTTATTCACATTAGAAAATTCGTTTTTCATGAAATTTTCTCGAAGTCGCAGAGTTTGAACAATAGATCTCAAGATTTTAAGACTGAATTTTGGCCCGACTTTGATATTTTTCCCACAAAAGGGTGCAAAAAAGTCTCAGGAAAAAAATAAGTGAACAATGGGTGAAAATTTTAGACCCCAGAGGCTTAAAAAAGAAAATGGGCCAAAACAATATTCAGTTTCTGAGTTCTTTGAATCATTTTACACACAACCAAGTGCAAATCAGAATTTAGGCCCAAAATCCTCTGGGCTTCAAACTTTTTGCCCATTTTCTGATTCTAAACCAAGACAATTTTTCAGGAAGTTGCAC
>JANYDR010000477.1 GCA_025363495.1 Cyclobacteriaceae bacterium
CTCCTGGATCTCAAACTCGTCACCGGTATGGTGGGGTTATTTTTTATAACAGCATTCGCTGCTGGCTTATATCCCGCGCTGGTCTTGTCAGCTTTCAATCCAGTTGAAACACTCTACAACAGGATACATTATTCCGGCAAAAGTTACGTCGCAAGGTGTCTGGTGGTAGTGCAGTTCTCCTTAGCCATTTTCCTCATCATATCCACGCTGTTCATTTATTCTCAGTTTGATTATCTCACTCAAAAGAATTTGGGATACAATGACAAAAATCTCATAGAGCTGACGGTTCAAAAAGCCATTATGAACAAGTCACTCATGAGAACATTAAAGACTGAGTTTGGACGACTTCCCGGAGTAGAAATGATTGCGCCCAGAAATGTCGGTAAATTCCAGGGGCCTACCGTGACAGCTGACAAAGAATTCATGGCATCCTACGAACACGTTGATGAAGACTTTGTTCCTACAATGGAAATACCCATCATCACTGGCAGGAACTTTGCCAAAGACTTTCCAGCCGATTCGATCAATTCCGTTTTGGTCAACGAAACCTTTGTCCATGCTGCAGGCTGGAAAGAACCTGTTGGGCAAACAATTGACCACATGAATATTCCAGGCTGGGGCAATAAGAAAATGATTGTTGTGGGGGTGGTTAAAGACTTTCATTTTGAATCTCTCAAAGAGAAAATAAAACCTCAGGTTTTCACATATGAACCAAGATTACCTCTTGGCAAATTCGTAATCCGAATCAGTAAAGACAATGTCCCTCTGACATTACAGGCGATGAATGACCTTTTCAAAAAAGTGTTCCCCTATGATTCATTTCAATACTCCTTTAAGGATGATACGAATCGCAATCACTACGAGGCCGAAAACAAATGGAAGAAGATCATTACTGCTGCAGCCTTCCTTGCAATTTTTATTTCATGCATTGGCCTGTTTGGGCTCACGGCACTAAGTGCTGAGCGACGTACAAAAGAAATAGGAATACGAAAAGTATTAGGTGCCACCGTGATTCAAATCGTAGGACTCATCTCACGTGATTTCATGAAGCTCATCATCGTTGCATTTATTATCACCCTGCCGCTGGTATGGTACAGCATTGATCTTTGGCTGCAAAGCTTTGCCTATCGTATTGAGATCACATTTGGCGTGTTTGTAGTTGCTGGTGTAATGGCATCGCTTATAGCATTGTTAACCATTAGCGGCCTGGCCATAAAATCAGCCATGATAAATCCTGTAAATTCACTGAGAAGCCAATAAACATAGTCAACAAAAACAAAAAGAATGAGAAAGCATATCGCGATAGCCGTACTAATTTCTTTGAGTCTCATTTCTTTCGCGCAGACGAAACAAAATGCAAGGCCGAAGAAAACCGGAAATGAATGGCATGCTGCCGGAGATGCCGTGCTGCGCTCCAAAAAATTTGCCGACAATATGACGGCGCAACTTAGCCTGGATGAGACGGCCACTAAAAAAGTTCATGACTTATATCTATCTAATACAAAACCGGTTGATGAAATAAAAATGTCACCTGGAACTCCGGAGGATAAAAACGAATTACTTAAAACAAACAGGGACGTATTCAATGATAACCTGAAGAAAATCCTTACTCCAGCTCAATTCGAAAAGTATTTGAAAATACAGGCACGTGCGCCACTGGAGCTTTAAGGTATCTATCCACAACACAATTTAAAAATTGAAGCCTGGGTCGCAATCGGAAATTCTGTTGTGGAAAGGTCCAACCGATCTTTAAATTGTTTAGACCCTCGTGACAAAGTAATGATTGCTATTTCCGATCAATCAGCTTCAACGCAAAGTTCAATTCGGTATCCACGTCGTGAAGTCGATCTTCAATGGAAGGTTCGATCCAATGATCCGGGATTACCCCGCGTCCTTTTGTATAGGTTACCGCGTTAACAGTCTTAATTAACGGTACGACGATAGAAATATGAGTATTCGGTAAGGTCAGTTTTGCAAATGATCGAGAGGTAGGGCCTTCCATCGCACCGCCTGTTTCTTCCCCGACAAATACGTCACGGCGATTCGACTTCAGGAAACTACAGACGACAGATGCCATGGATCCGGATGCACCATTTGCAAGCACCGTTAATTGACCGTTGAAATGCATATCCATCGGCTGTTGTTCATGCAATAGTTGCGTCCAATGATCATAGTACTCTTTCCTGGGTCGATAGCCAGTCGCAGTTCTATAAACGAGCGTATCAGCAACGATGAGACTATTGCCATTCTCAAGGTAAGCGCTTACCGAAGGCGCGCCAATATATTTTTTCTCCAGG
>JANYDR010000481.1 GCA_025363495.1 Cyclobacteriaceae bacterium
GTAGGCTTCGTTTTAAAAATATCATCCACCGATTGCGTATTCATTGATAACGCACCCGATTCTGTGAGATCTTTTAACTGCAATCCAACTTTAATAGCTTCTTCATATCGCTCGGCACCCAGCAACGCCTGAGCATATTCACTATAGAATTGTTGTCTTATATAATAGGTCGAACTTCCTTCGAGTAATGACTTCTTTGTTTCAAGGTACTTGATGGCTTTTTCAAATAGGTTGAGAGTACGGAGATATCGCGAAAGGTCGAGATAGGAATAAAGAGCATAGTCCGTAGTAACGGTAGCATAGCCACTGCGATTATAGAAGGGGAAATTTTTTTCGTAGGCATCAAGAGCTTGTTGTGTGAGCTCTGTCGCGCGTGAGTTATCGTATCCTGATTCAAAATAGACGGCAGTGATCTTCCGCGTGGTAAAATATTCTTCATCTTCGGGAGTAAAGAGCGCATCTGAGACTTCCAGCAATCTTTTGGCAGCCTTCAATTTGTCGGGCGCGTAGGCGATGGCAGACATTAACTGATCATATTGAGTATAGTCGATGTTACGGGTACGCTTCTTTGAGGTATCCTGGGCGATAGAAGTATATATAAAGGTGAACAGACCGAGAAAAACAATTAAAAATCGCATGCAATTATGAATGGATTTTAAAGTTAAGGATATTTCTACAGTAGGTTAAAGCGGCAGGCTGTTGAAATTATTTACCGCAGACACGGAGAGACGCAAAGGCTTGCTATAAAATAGTTTCCATAAGCTCCTAGAATGGCTCAAATAACCCTTGCACCTAAAAGCGGCTCTGCGCCGCACCATGTGACGAAGTCACTAAATTGCAGATTCTAAATGCCTTTTAAAATAATTACTTAGCAGGGAATAAATACTGCCCTTATTTAGTCTAATAGAAACACCGTGAAATTTAAAATTTATCCAAACCATTTAATAAGTTGGTACTTTCAAAATAAAATCATAACCACTAGCCAAATTTATAACAACATGAACAAAGTCGCCTGCCTTAAAAATATGAAATCCGATTTGATCCGGTCTCTGACCATAAATCTTTTACTCGTAACATCGGTTTACACTTCGACAGATTGTTTAGCACAATCTTCAAAACAGACTACTTTGCTTGCGCTTTCTAAAAATGACCATACACTCGCGATTATCAATTCAGTGACGTTGAAAGTTATAGCGCGTGTGCCCGTCGGCCCTGATCCACATGAAGTTGTTGTTTCTTCTGATGGAAAGACTGCCTACGTTTCCAATACCGGTGGCGGTCGCTCGTATGAGATCAATGTCATCGACCTAATTGCGCAAAAGCCTTTACCCAATATTGATACGAGGCCTTTGATAGGTCCGCACGGATTGATGTTTTCAGGCGGGAAGGTTTGGTTCTCCGCTGAAGGCGCCAAGGCAGTTGGCCGCTTTGATCCAGCCACCGACAAGTTGGATTGGTGTATAGGCACAGGTCAGGAACGCACCCACATGGTCTATGTAGCCGCCGACGAGAAAAAAGTCTATACCACAAATGTCAGCGCGGGAACTGTCAGCATTCTTGCGGACACGCTGCTCCCTCCTCCTCCATTTCCCGGTGCGCAAGCACGCAGAGATTGGATTCAGACAGTTGTGCAGGTGTCCAGAGGTTCGGAAGGGTTTGATGTAACACCCGATGGCAAACAATTATGGACAGCATCCGCTGATGATGGAACAATCTCCGCGGTAGACCTGGTAAGTAAGAAACTGGCATTCATTATCGACGCGAAAGTACTAGGCGCCAACCGTCTCAAGTTTACACCGGATGGCAAACGTGCTCTCGTTTCGAGTTTAAGAACGGGAGATTTTTTTGTCTTCGATGTTGCATCAAGAAAAGAAATAAAGCGTCTTAATCTTGGCAAAGGTGGAGCAGGTATTGAGGTGGATCCCGATGGATCACGTGCGTTTGTGGGATGCACGGCCGACAATTATGTCGCGGTTATTGATCTGAAGAAGTTGGAGGTGATTGGACATATTGATGCGGGACCAGGACCGGATGGCTTGGCGTGGGCGGTTAGACCATGAAGATTAAAGACGAGCGACGAAAGATTAAAGACTAAACCAAAACATAGATTCTATGAGCGAGATTAAGACACAAAGAATGAGAGTTTATCACCGGTACCTCGGATTTTTCTTAGCGGGGATCATGGCCGTGTATTCCATTAGTGGAATCACCTTGATTTTCAGAGATACCGACCTTCTCAAAGTAAGCAAGCAAATTGAAAAGCAATTACGTCCGGATCTAAAGAATGAGGAATTAGGGAAAGAGCTGAGGATGCGGGACCTTAAAATTGAAAAGGAAGAAGGAGATATTCTCAGTTTCAAAAATGGCACGTACAACAAGACAACGGGAATAGCAAACTACACTTCTAAGGAATTGCCTTACTTACTTGAAAAAATTACCAATTTTCACAAAGCAGAGACTAAGAATCCATTATTTTTCCTCAATATATTTTTTGGATTATCGCTGTTATTTTTTGTCGTGTCGGCCTTCTGGATGTTTACGCCAAATACAACTGTGTTTAAGAAGGGATTGTATTTTACCTTAGCGGGAGTGGCGTTAACGTTATTACTGATTTTTATTTAAAAAAAATCAACTGATTGCAATTCAATGTCGTTCAGATAAGCAGCTTTCGCATTTGCGTCGAATGTTTCACGCAAAGTCCGCAAAGGAAACGCGCAAAGTGCGCCAAGGCTAACTAAAGAAAGGGCTCTGGGATTCTTTGCGAGTTAGCTTTGCGCTTTTGCGTGAAACTGCCAAGAAATTTGCAGTCAACTAAACAGAATTTGAATCCCAATTCACTAAATTGAGGTCAGTAACAAATCCGGATAACCTATGAACGAGATCAAAAAAGAAGATGTCAAACAAGAAGTGTTTGACCTTTATGACGACTACGCTCACAATCGCATTGACAGACGAGAGTTTATGCAAAACCTTTCTGCTTATGCGGTAGGCGGAATTACGGTTGCATCCCTTATGAGTTTCCTGATGCCTGACTATAAGGGTCAGGTTCAAATTAAGTCGGATGATCCGCGATTGAAATCAGAATACATAAATTATCAATCGCCAAAAGGTGGTAAAACAATCAAGGCCCTGTTGTCAAAACCTGCTGACGCAAAGGAAAAATTAGGAGGCATCGTCGTCGTTCATGAAAACCGAGGCCTAAATCCACACATTGAAGACGTTGCAAGAAGGGCTGCATTAGCCGGATTTATTTCCATAGCTCCCGATGCGTTAACTCCTTTGGGTGGATATCCGGGAAATGATGACCAGGGCAGGGAACTTCAAAGCAAACGAGACAGAAATGAAATGCTGGAAGATTTTATAGCTGCATTCGAATTTTTAAAGACTCGCAAAGACTGCAATGGAAAAGTGGGTGTTGTTGGCTTTTGTTTTGGCGGCTGGATTGCAAACATGATGGCCGTACGGATTCCGGATTTAGCGGCAGCGGTTCCATTTTATGGTAGTCAGCCCGCAGTTGAAGATGTTCCGAAAATAAAGGCCCCACTCCTGTTGCATTATGCCGGGCTTGACACCCGTGTTAATGAAGGGTGGCCTGCCTATGAAGCAGCATTGAAAGAGAATAAGAAAGAATATACCGCTTACATCTATCCCGATGTGAACCATGGTTTTCATAATGATACAACACCGCGGTATGACAAAGCTGCTGCTGAGCTCGCCTGGAAACGGACTGTTGAATTTTTTAGTCAAAAGCTGAAGTAAAGTTTAGTCAATCAGTTGAGGTAAGTAAGTTTCATAATTTCGTATATCGCACTTTTCTTGTAAATGAGAGAGCGCCCGGCGCTATAACCACTGACAAAAAAATGAAATGGTATAATTATCTAGCCTGCTTTTTCGCAGGAGTTTTTATTGCGAATGTAATTCCACATTATATTAATGGAGTTTCGGGCGATGATTTTCCTTCACCTTTTTCCACTCCTCCTGGTAAAGGTTTGTCCTCTCCTCTTTCAAATGTGTTATGGGCGCTTTTTAATTTAGTCGTCGGCTACTTTTTTTACAAGGCCGGTAAAATTTCAAGCAGCAAATGGGCACTTCTGGTTTTCTTCATTGGTTTTGCAATTATGAGCATAAATCTAGGCATTCACTTTGCTGGGAAAATGCCATCGCCTTAGGGCACGATAAATATTAGCAAATTGTCTCCTGGCAGAATATTCCTGTTTTACATCTTACTGGCCGGCTTGTCATCCTGCGTGTCGTTAAAGGAACGGCTGGTCATTATGGGACCGGTCAACGAAGGGCGTGAATATGGAAGCCCAAGCTTTCCAGTGATGGTATCGCACCTGCCAAAAAAGAATCAGGCAATGCTCTATCGGGGGAGAGTGCCACATCACACGATGTTTACCAGGATACTTTGCTTCAAAAAATATTGTCGTATCAAAGTGGGCAGATCAAAGGCATTGCATTCGATTAGTTTTAAGAAATTTAAAAAGAAGATCAGCAAGAACGCACCTCCCAACGATTTAAAAGTCATAAAGAAAGATTCAATCATAAAGAAGATTAAGCCGATTGTACCCGTTACTCCCGAAGTCCTCCCTGGAAAAGTGGCAGCTCCAATATTGAAGGCTGATAGTCTGATCGTACTTGGTGAAGTATTATTCGCAACGAACAGCTCCATATTAAAGAGCGAGCAGTTCGCAGTGTTGGATTCGATCGCTGATTTCTTAAACAAGAATCCAACACTCATCGTCAAAATCTCCGGTCACACAGACAATACAGGAAAAGAATCTTATAATCTTAGGCTCTCAACACAGCGAGCTGATGTCGTTGCAGAGTTTCTGGTGGATAATGGTGTCGATATAGATCGTGTTT
>JANYDR010000496.1 GCA_025363495.1 Cyclobacteriaceae bacterium
ACAAACACTCGTGACTATACATCGATACTTATAGTTATTCAACACTACTCCAAGACCATTCGCATTTACTGAAAGACTGGAAGTTGTGGAGTTGCTATAGGTTGCGGCACCATCAGTAACACCATCGGTGATATCAGCAAACGTACCCGTGTTAGGATCACGCTGCCATTGGTAGGTCAAACTTGTGCCAGTAGCAGTAACATCAAATGTTGTGCTGGCATCCTCGCAAATTATTTTTGCAATAGGCTGGACCGTTACAGCAGGAGGATTTTGAACAATTACGGTTGGTGTATTAAAAAGAGACGCCGGAGGGACGGCACATCCATTGAGATCTGTGACTGAAACGAGGCTGTAAGTGGTTGTAGCTCCCGGTGATACAGGAATATTATTACCGGAAGTATAAGGTGTTACAATGACGCCGCCCGGGTTGTACACAACCGTGTAGGTAGCGGTGGTACCTCCCGCAACGGTCACAGTTAAATTAGCAACGCCCCCTGAACAAATAGTTGATGTTCCGTTAAGAGTGGCTGAGGCTGGTTTTGGGTTGACCGTGACCTGAGCGGCAGGACCATTTGCTATTGAGCATGGACCATTTTGGTACACTGCCCTGAACTGATAAACCGTAGTAACACCCCCCACAAGCGGAACGGCAGGATTAATGGAACTAGCGGTGCCAATCAAAGCATCCGCAAAACCCCCTCCGTTTACTTGCTTTTCCCATCGAATAATACTTCCCCGTATCGGCGAAGGCACAGTACCTGACGAAACAATATTGGCAATAGCAGACCCTGTGCAAATGGTTTGACTGGCCGGTGCGATTACACCCGCTGCCGTTTGGCCAAAAACTGTAACAGACAAGTTAACATTAGCATTTGTGCAAGACTGTGTCGCAATGTTATAGGTGGGTAACGTGTACGGTGCGGAAAGTGGACTGACAATTGGGATATTTGCCGGCACATATTGAAGTGCAACACTTACATTATTCGTCACCGAAGGGCTAGGCTGAGCTGCAAGATTGTATGTAACTGTCGATGAATTTCCCGCGACCGGAGCAAGGGTTACGCCAGCACCAAAACCATGACTCCATGTATTCTGCGTAGCGAGCGCAATCAATGCAGCATTCGCGAAAGTAGATGCATTAATATTTTTTGTCGGCGGGGCTGTTGATTCATTATAGACAACTAGCGTTCCCGGAGGGCCATTGCAAACACTCGTACTACCTGTTGGTGTCGCCGGTATATTGCCAGTGATATCCGGTTGTTGAACTATCACCACTTCAATTGGATCACTCTCACACGAGTTTGTTCCACTCGTTACCTGAGTGGCCCAGATGGAATAATAAGCTCCATTAGTATTGTTCGTTCTAAAATTACCTGCAGCACCTCCAACAATTGAGGGGTTGGTAACTGAATTGTAAGCAGAGGCCGGGAAAGTAAGTTGATTAGGTCCCGCCGTATTATTCAACAGCGTGGCACCTCCAGCTTGTGGATTTTTGTTATACCAATTTACAGCAGTCCTTCCTCCCACTCCATTGGCCACTGTGAAGTTGAACGCTGTACTTGTTGGAGTTGTATAACAAATTGAAAGTCCTGTCGCGGTAAGAGCTGCTGGTTTGGTAACTATTTCTACATAGTTCTCTACAAACTCTTGATTACCCGTGACCGTGACTCCATCATACTGATTACAAATATCCCAGTATTCCAACCTGACATATAGGCGTTGGCCGATTGCTTGACCTGTTGGAGAAGACGTAGTGATCGTACCCATATAGGTGGTGCCACTTGGGTTAAGCACATTCGCAGGCAAATTTATAACCCCATTAAAATCAGACGCAACCGTTGAGACAGGGAAATAATTCGCATTAACCAAAGCGCCTGCTGCATTAGTTATAGGAACTGTTGCACCACCAAGGGAAGCTGGGAAAGTAACAGAAACATTGGGAATATTCCCACCCGCATAATTTTGGCTACCATACTTAATCCTGATATTCCGTGTCACTTGATTTGGCACGTTCGTCTCAACCGCAAGCCGACAGTTTAGATTCGTTGCATCATTGAATTGCATGTTAACGGTACCACCCAGACAAACCAGATTAGAGTTTGCTACGGAAGGAGGCAGATTCAGGGTGCCGGTATTTTTGTTATCGGTATCATACGAAGGGAATAGCTGCTGATCAATTTTAGAGGCACAAGTAAGGAGCCCAGAAAAAACCGGGGATAGCTTTGCAGTAAATTCGCAACTAGTAGGGGTCGGGAGTGCATAAGTAGTTGGATATATAAACGTTGGTTTGATCGTTGCGTAAGTAACAGGCTGAGTAGTAAGTTTAACGCCAACGGATAAAAACGTAGGAGTCACACCACCAATATTATCAGAAGGGTAGGAAGCAGTAGTAGTAGTAGTATTGCCAGGATCTCCCCATGCAACACTTCCATTAAACGGATTTGACGCATAGTAGGTACTATTTCTGTAAACCATACTTACTTCATAAGTCCAGCGCAAAAAATTCATGTTAACTGGTGCGCAAACATTGTTTGTAGAATAAAATCCTTTGCTGAGGAGGTCAATATCACTACAGGTCGGAATGTAGTTATTTAGTCCGGTCATGACCGGAGAACTGTTTGCAGGCGCTCCTCCTGCCGTGGTTGTTAACGTACCACTAATATTGGTGAACTTAATCTTGAGGATCTGTCCTGGCAACATAAATCCAGGTGCAGTCTGAGTAATATTAACATCAGAAGGACGAAAGAATATCTTAACCTCAAGGACGTTTATCCTGGTTGCTGCCTGGATTGAAACTGGAGAGCCACCAACAGTCACAGCCCAATCAGTGGTGGGGATAGGACCCCCAGAAATTTGCTGGTCAAAGCGAACTGTAATACTTCGCTGATCTGCTGTCTCATAATAAGGATAACCACCACCTACTAAAGCATTTGCCTGCCCAAAAAGCTCATAAGAAGAAATTAAGAATGATAAGCCAATTAAGCCTAGTCGAAGAAATCTACCCATTGAAGGCCTGGTATTTGAATTGAATACATTTAGGCCAAAAAGTGTAACCAGCATATGAAAAAACACGTAACGACAAACTTATTCATAAATAGTCATAAATGAAATATTTCAAAATAGCGGTTTTCTGCTCTTCCAAATAGCCTACCTTTGCGGCCATATTTTTTAGCCATCCATGACCTCTCCTGATAAGACCGCTAAGTATATCTTTGTCACCGGTGGTGTAACTTCCTCACTGGGTAAGGGCATCATCGCAGCATCTCTTGGCAAGTTGCTCCAGGCACGTGGATTTACGGTCACCATACAAAAATTTGATCCCTACATTAATATAGACCCCGGCACACTCAATCCTTATGAGCACGGGGAATGCTATGTCACTGACGACGGAGCTGAAACTGACCTTGATCTGGGGCACTATGAAAGATTCCTGAATATTCACACTTCCAAATCAAATAATATCACCACAGGTCGCATCTATAATAATGTGATCACCAAAGAGCGAAAGGGAGAATTTCTTGGGAAAACGGTTCAAGTTATTCCACACATTACCGATGAGATCAAGAGAAATATCTATTTATTGGGAGAAAGCGGCCAGTACGACTTTGTTATAACAGAGATCGGCGGATCGGTCGGTGATATCGAATCGCTCCCATTTATTGAAGCGGTGCGCCAGGTACGCTGGGAACTTGGATCGAATCACTCATTGGTGATCCATCTTACACTCATCCCCTATCTCAAAGCCGCTAAAGAACTTAAGACAAAACCAACGCAACATTCTGTAAAGAAGCTTCTTGAAGAAGGAGTTCAGCCGGACATCTTAGTATGCCGTACAGAATATCCACTGCCGATGGAAATCCGCAAAAAGGTCGGATTGTTTTGCAATGTGCAGCTCAACTCGGTAATCGAAGCCATTGATGCAGACACTATTTATGATGTGCCTCTTCTCATGCGTAAGGAGAAGCTCGATGAACGGGTCATGTCAAAGATGAAAGTTCATGCCAAGAACGAACCTGACCTTGAGCAATGGAAAGCATTCCTTGGCAAGCTGAAAAATCCAACAGACGAAATCCGGTTGGGACTTGTAGGAAAATATGTATCTCTTCCTGATGCTTATAAATCTATTGCCGAAGCGTTCATTCATGCCGGCGCACAAAATGATTGCAAGGTGGATCTTAAATGGATTTCTTCTGAAGACATCACAAAAGAAACGGTAGGTGATGTGCTCGGTGGCTTGCATGGCGTGCTGGTCGCTCCTGGCTTTGGTGAGCGCGGACTGGAAGGAAAAATTGAAGCGATTCGTTACGTACGTGAAAATAAAATCCCGTTCCTGGGTATTTGTCTTGGAATGCAGTGTGCCGTTGTTGAGTTCAGTCGTAACGTACTGGGACTTGAGGCTAGCTCCACAGAGCTTGATCCAAAAACAAAAAACCCTGTCATTGATATGATGGAGGAACAAAAGAAGGTTACGAAGAAAGGTGGCACGATGCGGTTAGGGGCCTATGATTGCAAGATCAAGAAGGGATCGAAGGCGGCTTCTATATATGGGGAAACACTTATACAGGAACGCCATCGTCATCGCTACGAATTTAATAATAAGTACCTTGAGCAGATCGAAGAGGGTGGATTAAAGGCGACAGGTATTAATCCGGACTCGGGTCTCGTTGAGATCGTAGAACTGAAAGATCATCCCTGGTTTGTTGGTGTTCAATTCCATCCTGAATATAAGAGTACGGTGCTAAACCCCCATCCCCTCTTTGTAAAGTTTATCGACGCTGCGCTGAATCATAAAAAACTGGACTCCTGATATTTTAATTTAGTTATACTATATACTATGGATCGTAATTCTGCCATTGGGCTAACGTTGATTGCTGTTTTGTTGCTGCTGTACTTTAATTTTTTTGCGCCCGAACCGCCGAAAGAAGTCCCTCCTACTATCACAACAGAGCAGACGGATTCAACTTCTCAGATCGTTAACGCAAAACCAGACAGCCTTCCGTTACGGACAGGAACTGCGCTTGATTCTTTACTCACAGGCAAAGAAGAGAGTACTAAAATTGAAACCGCTGATTTAATTGTCACTTTCAGCAACCGCGGAGGTGTTATTAAAGAAGTTGAGTTAAAGAAATTCAAAACTTATTACAAAAAGCCACTCCTGCTTGCCTCACCTTCTTCCAATTCATTTAAGCTGAATGCCACCTACGAAGGAAAGGACATTGATTTATATTCTTTGTTCTATACTGTTGAGAGCAAGCAATCACAAGGCATTGATAAAGAAACAAAACAGTCTATCGACAGCACGATTGTAACATTTACAACTTCTCTTGCCGGAGGTAAATTACTGAAACAGGTTTATACCGTTCCCGCCAACGGCTATCAGGTAAAATATTCTATTCAGTCTTCAGGACTTGGTGAGTCAATCAATGGTGATCATCTGACATTGCTGTGGAATGATCAGATTCCGGTTCAGGAAAAAGATATTCATGATAGTCGCACAAAAACTACGGTTAACTATTTTACTGTTGAAGAGGGGTTTGATAATCTCAGCGAATCCTCCAATGACATTGAAACAGATGCTATCGCCGGGAAGGTGAAATGGGTGGGCATCAAACAAAAGTTTTTTACAAGTGCAATCATTGCAAAAAATTCTTTCAGTGGCGGAGAAGTCAGCACAAGTGCGAATCCTAACGATGCAATCGTCGTTAAATCTGCTCGCGTTAAACTATTCATTCCAAAGGCTGACGTCATCACCAACAAGGCAAATTTTGAATTCTATTTTGGCCCGAATGATTATAAGGTATTAACAGAGGTTACGGATGGTTTCTCGAAAAATCTAAACCTTGGATGGCCTCCTGTAAGCTGGGTTAACAAGTTTGTAATCATCCCGATCTTCCATTTCCTGGAAAGCCTTATCGGAAATTATGGAGTGATCATCATGATCCTCGTGATCATAATCAAACTCATACTTACTCCTCTCTCCTACAGTTCGTACCTCGGTATGGCAAAGATGCGTTTGCTGAAGCCCGAGCTCGATATTATTAAAGAGAAGAATGGTGACAATGCAACCCAGGCACAGCAGGACCAGATGAAGTTGTATCAGCAGGCCGGCGTGAATCCGTTCAGCGGATGTATTCCTTTGTTGCTTCAGATGCCGATACTTTTTGCCATGTTTTATTTTTTCCCGGTGTCGGTTGAATTGCGGCAGCAACCATTTCTATGGGCGGATGATTTGTCTACTTATGATTCTATTATCAACCTTCCGTTTATCATTCCATTCGGATACGGCGATCACGTGAGTTTGTTTGTGCTATTAATGACAGCTTCTACGCTTATATCCACCTGGCAGAACAACCAGATAAGTTCTGTAACAGGTCCGATGAAATCGATGGGCTATATAATGCCTGTGATCTTCATGTTTGTTTTGAACTCATTCTCAGCGGGATTAAGTTTCTACTACTTCGTTTCCAACCTTGTTACCTTCGCACAACAGGCAATCATCAAGAGATTTGTTGATGAAGACAAGATCCTTGCGGTAATGGCA
>JANYDR010000068.1 GCA_025363495.1 Cyclobacteriaceae bacterium
CACAGCAACTACGGACGAAGAGTGTGCCGCTATTGCCAAACGACTCGGTGAAACAATCATAAGTTATGATCTGCTTTCAGGAGACGCTGTCGCAGGGACTCCAGTAAATGTCATTAAACAGAATCTTATCAAAGGCGCTAAAGATGGTGCGATCGTTATTATGCACATGAACCATCCAGAATGGAGTGGGTATGAAGCATTAAGCGCTACGATTCCCCAATTGAGAAAAGAGGGATTTATGTTTGTGAAGCTCGCGCATCATCCACTCATTGGTAAGTAATAGCTATTAGCCCCGGTTCGTTCTTTACTTAAATTTTTAAGCACATAGGCACATAGAATGCACCAAAGAAAGCATAAATTCTTTTTGCTCATTAAATGAATTAAGCCTTTGTATTTCTATGTGCCTATGTGTTTCAGGCATT
The DNA here is from genome assembly GCA_025363495.1 of Cyclobacteriaceae bacterium. Taxonomy (GTDB): domain Bacteria; phylum Bacteroidota; class Bacteroidia; order Cytophagales; family Cyclobacteriaceae; genus ELB16-189. Next base: position 423 of record JANYDR010000068.1, read on the forward strand.
ATCCGGAGACTTACTCAGATCTCAGACTCTGCACGGGATTCGCCACCAGCGCCCGAACTGTTTGAAAGCTTATTGTGACCAGCGCAATGATTATGGCAAGTAAACCCGCTATCACAAAGATCCACCACGCTATATCGATCCGATAAGCAAACTCACTCAGCCAGCTATTCATGGCATACCATGCAATTGGAGAGGCAATGATCATTGATAGCGTTACAAGCACAAGTAATTCCCTTGACAACAAATTAAACAAAGAAACCATGCTTGCACCCAGCACTTTACGTATTCCAATTTCCTTGGTGCGTTGCTCCGCCGTGAACATAGCGAGACCTAATAATCCAAGACAGGAAATAAAGATCGCTAGAAACGCAAACCCATTTGACAAATCACTCACAATCTGCTCACTGCGATAAAGCTTGGCATATTCTTCATCCATGAACAGATATGAAAATGGGAACTGAGGATTCAATTCCTTCGTCAGCCTTTCCAGGCTTGCAAGCGCTTCTTTCGTTTTTCCTGGCTCAGTCTTTATCAGGGCGCCACCGTATCCGGCTTTTTCTTCCATGCGAAGAACGATCGGCCCGATCGGCTCATGTAACGAGACAAAATGAAAGTCTTTTACAACACCAACAATAGTTCCTTTCTTTTCCCAAAAGGTGAGAGGCATGCCAATGGGATTTTCATAATTAAAGAGCTTTAATGCGGTCTCGTTGACAATATATCCGGCTGAATCTGAAGCAAAAGTTTCTGAAAAATCCCTGCCAGCGACAATTTCGGCATTCATTGTTTTTATAAAATCATAACCAATGCCTGCCTGCGTGAACTGAATTCTGTTGCTCGGATCCTTGCCATCCCATTGAACACCACTAGTTCCGTTTTGAATCGACGTAGGATTTTGGGTCATTTTGGTTACGGATTGAATACCTTGCAGCGTCAGAGCTTTTTCCTTGAAGAGTTTATACTTTGATGAAAGATCTCCTTCCATTGGCAGGTAAATAAGATTTTCACGGTCATACCCAAGACTTACAGATTGAACAAAATTGACCTGCCTGGATATTACGATTGTTCCTATGATGAGCATGATGGAAAGCACAAACTGAAAAATGACAAGACCCTTTCTTAGCCACAGTGCGCTTAGAGAATATCGCATAGAACCTTTCAATACTCTTACAGGATTAAAAGAAGACAGATAAAGCGCCGGATAACTTCCGGATATGAAACCGGTGATAACGGTTAACAATACCAGGCTACTCCAGAAGTAAATGTTGCTGATGGGCACTTCAATTTGCTTTCCGGTAATCTCATTAAACAACGGAAGACTCAGGAATACAAAAATTAACGCCAGCACAAATGAAATTGAGACGATCATCATTGCTTCCCCGATGAACTGACGTATCAATGGTCCACGTGCCGCACCCACAACTTTACGAACCCCTATTTCCTTGCCTCTTTTTATGGACCTTGCCGTGGTCAGATTCATAAAGTTGATGCATGCGATTAATAGAACGAAAACAGCAATGACGCTAAACAGTTTTACATACTGTATTCTGCCCCCGGTAAGTTCTCCATCTTTGAAATTCGAATGAAGATATCGGTCTCCGTATTTTTGGATATGAAGATCAGTGCGAAAATTTTCCTCTGGTTTGTTATACCTATCAATAAAATGTTTGATTTTACTTTCAAAATCTATTGGATTTGTCCCTTTCTTCAACATTACGTACGCATTAGGTCCATTGTTGCCCCAATGCTTCGCCCAATCATTTTCTTCCAGAAACGTTTGCCAGTTTAACACGTAATCAAACTTCAATGAGCTGGAAGCTGTCACGTTTTTAAACACTGCCATTACCTTCAGGTCTTTTTTGTTCTGATAACGAATCGATTTACCGATGGCCTCTTCCGCAGATCCGAAGAAATCACTTGCCATTTTTTCTGAGATGGCAATATCTAACGGATCTTTAAGTGCTGTCTCCGCTTTCCCTTGCAGAAGGGGATAGCTGAATATCTTAAAAAAATCTTCACCGGCGTTGGTGCCTTCTTCTTTAAGAACCTTGCCATCGTACTCGAATGTATTGAGAGATCGCCAGCTTAAATTAGTGGCATATTGAACTTCCGGCAAGACAACTTTCATTTCATCTGCCATTATTCCCGGGGTACTATATTGGGCCTGAACAATGCCATCGTGGTATTGCTTTTCTATTATAGTGTATAGCTGGGATTGATTTTCATGAAAGGAATCAATCTGAAGCTCATCATTTACCCAGAGCATGATCAACAAGCTGCACGTCATGCCAAGGGCCAGCCCAAGGATGTTTATGGACGAGAAGGTTTTATTCATAAATATGCTTCTCCAGGCGATTTTTAGGTAGCTTCTGATCATGGTGGTTGATATTACCATGTTATTACTGTGACCGGAATCAAAAGTTACATACTAGGGGGGATAAATAGATCAGTCATATTCCAGATTTATCGGGATAAGCAGGTGAAGCAGCTTCGCTGCTCAAAATTTTCACCGAGACACGGCACCGCTGAGCTATTTATAAATTTGACTTTGCGTGCCTTTGCGTCTTTGCGGTAAATGCATACGCGACGAAGTCGCCCATCACTGAAGATTTGATTGACTGATCGATTCCTGTAGAATCTCAATTCGATATCCGAATTCTCCGACAAGAGAAATTATATCACATGAGTTCACCTCCGCACCATTACATTTCACTCTCAGTATTTTATCACAATCATCCAAATCAAAATTGGCTTCGTAATTCGAAAATTTCGAATGAATTCTTTCAAGCAAAACCTTAGCATGCTCACAGTTGCTCACATTTGTCCGGAAGACTTCTATCATTTTTGAGGATGACTTTACTCTATTATCTTCTTCTCATAATACAACAACCAATCTTTCCCGTATTTATCAGTAACGGTCCCCATCGTGCCGGCAAAGAATTCATGAAGTGGATGAACTATAATTCCTCCAAAAGAAAGCTTCTCGAAGAATGTTTTGATTTCCTTTTCGGTGCTGCAGCTTAGTGATAGAGAGATCGAGTTGCCTTTCACCACACCACCTGAACCAGCCATGTCAGAACCCAACAGCACGAGTCCAGCATTTATAAGACTTGCGTGAAGTATATTTTTTCTTGATTCAACAGGAAATTGATTTTCCATAGGAGACCCTCCGATTGTTTGCAGGGAAAGTTCTCCTCCAAGACATTCTTTATAAAAGGTCATCGCCTCACGGCAATTACCGTTAAAGCCGAGGTAAGCATTAATTTGAGTCATTTCATCCACGTTTATATTGAACAACAAACCTACCATCGGGAATGCAATTGATTATAGCCGGATGCGGCAATATGAGGGGCTGATCACGACATTGTTTCAGGTTCTGGGTTCTTAGTTCTCGGTTCTGGGGGTCTCTATTTATAGTTCCGCAAGACTTAATGTGCCTTACGGAGGGTGTAAATACGGCAACTTAAGGGGTTGATTGCGACAGTCAAGACTTCTATTTTTGAAGTTGTTAACATCGTAAAATCAACAATCCACTAAATCCACTACCCTATGAAACACGTTTCGATTCTAGTACCAAAGGGAGCTGTAGCACTGGGCTGCATAGAAGGTTCTTTCATTGCATTCAATCAGGCGAATGATTTTTTGATCCGCATGGGACGAGCTCCCATGTTTGATGTCCAATTAATTGGACTTACAAAAGATGATCAGGTGTACAATCGTTTATTCGCCGTTACACCGGACCGGACAATAAACGATACATTTAAAACGGACTTGATTATCATACCCGCTGTAAATGGAGAAATGGAAAAAGTAATTTCCGACAATAAAAATTTCTTCCCGTGGATTAATAAGCAATACCATAATGGAGCAGAGGTTGCAAGTCTTTGCGTGGGAACTTTCCTGTTGGCCTCCACAGGATTGCTTGACGGAAAAAAATGTGCCACTCACTGGATGGCTACCAACGAATTTAGAAAGATGTTTCCTCAAATTGAACTGGTGTCTGAGAAAATCATTACCGA
>JANYDR010000523.1 GCA_025363495.1 Cyclobacteriaceae bacterium
GAATGTTACTCTTACATTATTGGCTACAGCGATCATTCCATTTTATTTATGGATAGCATGGCAATCAGCCGTAAGATTGGAAACGGGTCTTTCCACTTATTACGATCGCTGGGAAGATGTTTCTTCAAGAATGCAGGATGCTCTAAGTGGAATAAAAACCGTCAAACTTTCAGGTGCTGAAAAAAGGGAATCGGAATATTTGAGAAGAATATCGGGAGAGGCATATTCGGAGTATATCAACCGATCCAAACTTGGAAATAAGTATGTGTTTTTTGAAAACTCATTAACTCAGGTATCAACAGCATTGGTGCTGGGCTACGGAGGATACCTTACACTTGAACACAAGCTTACTCCTGGTGATGTGGTTATGTTTGTAGCCTATCTCGATAGATTGTACACACCTATCGATTCACTGGCAAGTTTGTGGGTGAATCTTCAGCAGAATGTTGCCTCTATTTCAAGAGCATTTAAGTTGCTCGATAATGGTGTGGAAGAGAAATCTGGCTATGATCATCAGATAGAAAATGGAAAAGTTGAATTTAAGAATGTCCGTTTTGGTTATTCGCCTGAGCGTGAAATATTGAAGGGAATCTCTTTTACACTTGAACCCGGAAAAGTTACTGCCATTGTTGGTCCTTCCGGTGCCGGCAAAACCACTACGGTGGATTTGCTTATGAAACTCTTTGAGCCTTCTTCAGGTGAAATATTAATTGATGGGGAAAATCTTGCTGATAAGGACCCTGCGAGTATAAGAAGACAGATTGGTATGGTAGCTGCGGATGGAGCAATTTTTAGGGGAACTCTTGCAGACAATATCCGATACAAACGTCCTGCGGCAACACTGGAAGAGGTAAAGGTTGCAGCGATGGCAGCAGGAATGCAAAGTGCTCTGCAACGACTTCCTGAAGGGCTGCAAACTATTGTTGGGGAAAGTGGAATGGGGTTGTCCGTTGGCGAACGTCAGCGTATACAAATTGCAAGGATACTTGTATCAAGGCCACGCATTTTAATAATGGATGAGGCAACTGCCAACCTTGATTATGCGACGGAAGCAGGAATTAGAAAGACTATTGAAGAAGTGAGAAAAGAAAATACGGTGATCATTATCGCCCACCGGTACTCAATGGTGAAGGATGCCGATAAAGTAATAGTACTTTCAGCAGGAGAAGTATTGGAACAGGGTAGCCCACAGGAATTGATTTCTAAAGGAGGATGGTTCACACTGTTTGCAAATGTGGGTGGAGGAACTTTGACCGAAGAAGAAGTGCCAGATAAAGGTGAAGAAGATAATGAGGAAGAAGATAATAATTAGCGTGAGGCCGGAGTTTATTAGGAGACCACATTTATGAGTGAAAGAAAACCTCTTATGCCTGCCATTAAAAAAATATGGCCGTTGCTTGCCAGCGTTGGTAGCGCAGGTGTGATGATGATTACGTTCCTTATCCCATCCCTTCAGGATCAGTGGGACCGTTATGAGTCACGGAAAATTATTCAGCAATATGTTGAGCTCGGTGATGAATTTTTTACAGAGAAGAACTATAAACTTGCAGAAGAGACATATAAAAAAGCGTATGAACTTTCTGAAGAGAAAAGGATTGACATTGAAGAGAAACGTTTAAGGGCAAAAATAAACCTGATCTATCAGGATCTTGCCTGGGGGAGTGACCTTCCCGAAGGTCTTGAAGATGTGGATTTTCAATTCCTGCTTCATTTGCAAAAAGGAGTACCGCATAATAAAGAGCGTGCCGAGACATTAACAAGCTATGGGATTTATTTGGCCAGCGTAAACAGAAAGAAGGAGGCTGAGAAAGTTATTAATGAAGCCATCCTACTTAATCCAAATGAACCGTTGGCGTATATTAACCTTGGCAATCTCATGGATGAACTTGGAAAAAGGACGGAAGCCGGAGGAGCCTATCGAAAAGCCATCAGCCTTGATCCACGTAATGTGCAGGCGCATTATAATTTAGGATTGTTGTTTTCAGAATCGGGTAAGGTGAAGGCTGCAAATCGTGAGTTTGCTAAAGCCATCGAGCTTGATCCGGCAGATAGCGATGCGATCAATGAACAGAAATTACTTTGGAAGCAATTTCCGGATAGCTTAAAATAATTGAAGCTTTAGGATTATATAAACGAAATCGATTTCTTTCACGGCCTGAATGCGCCGCTGGTCACTTATTTTTGAACTTTTCAAAGCTCTACAACGTCTGAAAGGACATTCTTACTTTCAACTTAAACAGTTGTTAAACCTCCGATATGAAATTAGTCCTCATTTTTTTCATTTTCATCGCAAAAATTGGCCTTGGTCAACCAGCCGTTGTAAAAGGTTTTCTTCCTGCTTCTTATTCAGGAAAATCGATTCAACTGACTCTCATGAATTATGAGAATCGCAAGGACAGAAAAGTTCAGGAAACCAAAGTTGAGAAGGGTGGTGACTTTACTCTTACTATTCCTCTAACCGAGCCTGCTATCTATACTATAAGTGTAACGGACTCAAGCCTTCTTCAGGTGCTTGCAAAACCAGGAGACGTGATTAATCTGCAAATAAAGAGAGATGGTATTATTGCCACAGGTTCTGTAGACGCGCAGTTCCTGATCGACTATGAAGCAAACCGAAAGAAAGTTTTTAAGAAATGGTTGCAGCGCACCTATGACTCTTCGGCAGTGGCTGTAAAAAGTGGCAACAAGGAAAGAATTGAATACTGGAATGTTGAGCATGAGAAAGCATCTGAGAATTATAAGGCAGAGCTGGCAGTATGGGTGAAGCAACCATTCTTTATAAATTCGTTGGCAGCAGTCCATCACAGCATGCGCTGGCATTCCGACAATGATATCGCGCTCATGGATGAGATGGTGTCTAACCTTCAGAAAAAATATCCAAACTATGAATTGACCGATCAGTTAATAAACAAAGTCAATGCTACCAAACGCATCGCCATGGGTGCGATCGCTCCGGAGTTCCAATCAAAAAATATCGAAGGTGGCACAGTAGATCTGAAAAGCTATCGTGGTAAGTATACCCTCGTTGACTTCTGGGCTTCCTGGTGCGGACCATGCCGGCAGGAGAG
>JANYDR010000531.1 GCA_025363495.1 Cyclobacteriaceae bacterium
ATGGCCCGCATGCTCCAACCCTGCTGCTTCATGCTCGCAATCGTCATCCGGTCTTCTGGCTGAAGCTGCTGGTACGTCGTCTTGTTTTCCATGTGCACACCTTACGTCATCAGGTGTTGCACTTCAGATTTGAGGCCGCCGTTACTTTTAATGAAATAATTATTCAGGCATTAACTTCGTAATAACTTCTTTGTTAATGTTCTCCATTTTTACCCATTCCATACCCTGTTCCGATACAGTCATTTTTATCATTATAATATTTTCAGGTTTAATTTCTCGTAGCTTGTCTGCTTCTACCACAACATGTAGTGAATCTAACACTGGATTATCAGATTTCAATTTTATTTCATCTTTCAAAGAATCGTTTAATCCCTTAATAATATCCTCGAGCAGTGTAGGGTCGTCTTTTTCTGTTAAGTTGATTGCTTCTGACGCAATGTTTTTTGAAAAATCTCCTAGCGCATTATCGATTTTATTTGCGCGTATCTTTGCTTCTAATAGTTGCATATTTCCTGCAATAGCCTTTCTTAAAGGCCTTGAAACGCGAATACCCAACTCCTTTACTTGAAGAATATCCAATATTTTATGATAAGCTATTGATGAGAATTTTATATTATCAATAGGTTCATAAACAGGGTTCTTCTTTTCGAGTAATTTATCAATAGCAACCGGAATATTTAATTCCACCTTATCCACTCTCATTCTTGGTACTGCAAAATGCTGTAGCAAATTGTTCTTAGCATATTCCTCCGCAATTTTTACAGATTGAATATCTGATTGAACCCTTGCATTACTGATACTTGAAACTAATTCCCCCAAAAATCGACTTAATTCGGCCATAATGTATTAATCCTTGTATTTTTTACGACGAGGTTCTTGCAAAAATCTCGAAAAAAAGGGCTTCTGTCATGCCCACGAGGACGGGAATCCAGTCTCTTGCATTACTTATGCAACTTTCTGGACTCCCGTCTTCTTATGAGTATTCGTTCAAATTAAAGGATCAATGTCAGGCTGTAATAGCACCTGGAGTAGATATCATTGCACCTTCTAAAATACCCAAAATCTTTTCCATTCCAGCGGGCATTTCATCTTGTGACGCCTGCACATGTATTGCCATTGAATATGTACGTTCTACACTTGAGCCACTCGATGTTGATTTTTTATATGCAACAGAAACATTTAGCTTAGCAGAGCCGCCCGGCCAGCGCTGTTTTACCTCAAGTGCTACTCCTACGGAAAGATCTGAACTTTCAGCTTGGGTTTCCATTGAAGTAATTTTTGCATTAAAGTCTATCGTGATAATATCAACTTTGATAAATGGAATAGGCAACATTGTTAAAATTGGCACTGAAAATTTCATGTCCTGATAAACAGCTGCCACAGCATTATCAATGTGATCAATGCTTGTTCTTACTGTAAGTTGTGCTGGTCCTGTAGGAGTTCCACCTGTTACTGTTACAGTCGGTGGGGTTAGATAATTTCCGCCTGAAGTGATGGTTATTCCAGTAATTGCTCCTCCTGTTGCTGGTTCTGTTCCTACCCCTGCTACTATTGCTGATACAGTTACTACACCTACGACTGCAGCGGTTTCTCCTGGACCAGGAGCAGAGAGTGTAATCGTTGGCAGAGAAGCATAACCAGTGCCTCCATTAACGATGTCAATAGAAACAACCTTTAAGTACGTTTTCCCAGGCTGGTAAGGCATGATTTCTTTGGGATATTTGAAATCAACATAAATTGGTGTGTTCCCAATATCATTTCCGTCGGTGTCTACTTGTCCTTTTTGATAAAAACCGACATCTTTTATGAAGCGTGCTGTAGATTGTGCCGCCATTGCTTGTGCAGTAATAACTGCATTTAATGGACCCCCGATTAGGTTTCCAAAGTCGAGTGACGCAAGTTCTGTTCCTGGATTTGCCATGATATCTTCCATTTAAAGTTAATTGGCCTACTCTATTCAGTTTTCGGCTTCCCTGTTCAAAACTATTTGTCTGTTAAAGCTATAACGAATTCTATTACAAAACTGGTCTCGCCTAACGTTTGAGCTGAGCGGCGCGCGACGGAACGCCACCCGTAGAGGAAACGCTGCTCCGCGCGTCCGCCCGAGCGCCGGGTTGGGCTCGGACAGGATTGAAGCCGGGACGTTGGAAGCCAAGGCTGCGCATGCCGAA
>JANYDR010000551.1 GCA_025363495.1 Cyclobacteriaceae bacterium
CTCGGGCGCGGTGTCGGGTGGGTGCCGGGGTGCCCGGTTCGCGTCGGTTCGGCCCGGTCGGTCGCCTCGGTTCGGAATGTATTGGAGGGTTTCGCGGGTTTCGCAGCCTGATGTATATAGTTATTTTATTTTACGGTGGGACTTGACAAGGTGGGGAATGTGTGGTAGAATATGGGTGTAAGTAATTAAACGGGAGGCGGGAACGGGTTATGGCGTTTACTATTGAGACTAGAATATTATGTGATTGCTGCGGTGCCGGAATTACTTTGAAGTAATCACCTCACAGAGTACCGGCCCTCCATGACCGGCAATTCACGCAAGGAGAATTGAAAATGACAATTGTAGAGGCATTGAATTACCTAATGCAGAACCCGATAAACAAAATCGGGACAGATAATATGCTGGGGTATTGGCGATACTCAAAAGTATTTGAGTGTTTCCAGCATGTTGCAGATGACAGGATCACCTGTGAAAAACTGCCGATGCTGGATGACCACCGAGGCTGGTATGGCGTAGGCCCAGTCGTGAGGTACAAAATAACGTTCCTCGAACGGGGAGAGGCGGTTGTAAACGATTGGCAGAACAACTATACTTCGTTCGAGAGAATGTCCACCAAGCTGGACGATCTACTCGATAAAGGATATGAGGTCACTGTGAAAAAATACGTGACGATCCACAGATATTCAGAAGATATGCCTGTTGAAAAGGGAGGGTTATGATGAGCGCATTTAACGGAATTCACACGCTGGCGGACGGCATAATATCCCAGGTGGAGATTTGTAATAATGAAAATTGTTTTGGCGTGGGCGATCGGAGACTAGGCGGATTTTGTTGGGAATGTTGGCAGCAAATAGAAATGGAGAATAATATGAAGATTTTTAGAAACGTTGAGAATTGTTTCATAACGAATGTTGGTGATGGTAAGAGCGCAGCAGTCAGGCTGAGTTTTAACAATCATAAAATAACTGATATTGTTATTTTCGAGAGAGAGTTTAGTTACGAAGAAGTCCAAAACTTGATATATAGACTTCAATACGCATTAGAGCTGCCTGCGCGAGATGCAGACGATGAACTTGCATACCAAGACGCAGATAGAATGGAGGCGTGAAATATTGAGAAAAGTTGGGAAATATTATGAAACACATTCGGCATTCACTTTGAGACATGTGCAATATCTCATAAGGCAAGCTAAATTGCAGAAAATCAGCAGGCAAGAGATACTGAGAAAACTCATTGAAGGTGGTATCGAAGTGGAAAAGCAATTGAAAATCGATCGCGAAGCTACGAAGGAGATAAAAAATGTCTGATAGCGAAGATAGAAAAGCACGAAGACTTGATGGAATTCTAAACGCATCCGCCTCCAGGTGTCGCGAGATACTGGACAGGGCAAACGAGAAAGATGCTGAAACTTTCGAGAATCCTGGCGAAGAGTTCCAGTCAATCATGCAAGAATTTGAATGCATTCGAGCAGAGTTGAAGATTTTGCGCGAAGATATCGACAATGCAGGTAAAATGAATACAGATAGAAATACATTATTTATTGAAGCATTTAACTCATTGTCAGAGAATGTGCTCGATAGGAGTTGTTTTTTTAGCAGAAAGATGGTAAAACTTTCGAGAATCCTGGCGAAGAGTTCCAGTCCATTATGAATGAATTTGAATGTGTCCGGGCAGAGTTGGTTTTTTAGGAGATATAACGATGCTAGAACAAAAAAACCTATTTCATTCTGACGATATTGACGCAGCCTGCGAAGAGTTATTTCTTCGCAGGAACTATAAAAAATCTTCAGAGCTGATAACGATAGAAGGTTTTGTTTTACCCAAGTCTGAAAAAGAAAGGAAAATGGTACACAGAGCGTTGAACCCGGCAAACGCGACTCCTTACAGCTACATGAATCGCTGGATGAGTTTTGCGCATATAGCTCTAATCTTTGGAATAGATAGATTAGAGCTGATTAGAACTTTCAGATCGAAATATTACGACAGAGACAGAAAATTCAAAAAAGAAAAGGACTACACCAATGAGCGTCATATCTAAAGAAACAGTAAACGAAGTTGAAGAAGTAGTTAAAAATATATCTATCAACAGGGTAATAAAATTCACTGTTGAAGGTCAAGTTTACACAGGTAAATATCTTGGCAGCTTCACCAGCAAGTATATCAACGATTCAACTGGTGAAGTATCGTTGACGGTCCAACACATTTTGCAGAATACGCAGGGAATTGCAAGGCTGGGATCAACCCAAGAACTTGGAATGTTATCTATGCTGCCGATCGGCTCTATCGTCACGATTGAATATATTGGCGACAGAGCTTCAGAATCTGATATCACAAGGAATGTGAAAAGGTACGATGTTAGTGTTACTCAAAATGAATTAGATAGAATAGTTTCTAAACTGGTTTCTTAAATATTTGCGCTGGACGGCTCTAATCCGTCCAGCGCGAGGTTTTTTTATTGGCTAAAAGATTAAATGAAAATCCATATCGCGGCGTTGAGATCAGCAGCCAGGAGAAAAATAGGCTGATCGACAAGGAAATATCTCGCAGGAAATCCGCTGGCGATAAAGAAATATCTCGCGAATCTATTCGCAGGACTATCAATAGATATATAACCACATCAGGTCAGCAGCGTAAACCTCCCAAAACATTCGTTAAAGAAATAAAATCGGTATTCAAAGAGAGCAGAGTAAAACCTGTATCAACTTCGCCTTCCAAACCAGGCAAAAATGATATATGGAAATGGAGAACAAAAGAACCTCGCGACTCGGATACTGGACTTGTTAAATATACAGATCATAAAAGGATATATACGTCTGCCAAAGATGCAATAGACGCAGCTAACTCGAGCATCAAAGAAGGTGGCGCGAATGGCTTGGAATTGAGATCTGTGAAAATAGAATATCGTCCACCAGGCAAATATAAAGTTCGCAGGCAGATAAAAAAACGTGGAGAATCGAAATATGAATGGGCAACCTACACCAAGCATACCTATTGGTTATCTTATGAATACGAGGGTGGTTCTCAATGAGGCATAAAGATGAAGAGTGCGCCTGGTGTCACGTGGAATATTCCCCGTCCAAACACAAAATCAGGTTTTGCTCAGATAGATGTTTGGCAGCTTACAAATTATATATCTTAAATGGATACCCCAAGAGCGGCGTGACAACCTGCGCAGCACACAATTCAAAGGACTGCCAAAAATGCTTGTAAATATCGTACAGGAATTGCCGTGTGCAGTTAACCTTACTCGACTAGATGGTTCTGGAATAGTTTATCAAGGTAGTTATTACAGTTGTCACATCAAAGGGAGGAAGACTGAATATCACATACTCGATTCGCATGAATCTGAAAGCATTAACAGCAGGAAAATTGTTTCGGAAGTAACATCGTTGGATTTTAATGACGTGAAACCAACATATTCAGGAATGGCGCGACAACTTTCAGTATGGATATCGAATCGCGAATCCAATAATAAAATAAATGCAGACATAATTCCTGTTTGGCATTATCAAAAATGTTCTCCAGCTCAAATGCCTAACATGAAAGTTTGCGATATGACGGCAGCTTATTTTCAGATGGCCTGCAGGGCTAAAAGTCTTTTCTGTGAAATGGTAGACGGCAGAGTCATCTGGCACGCGGTGGACAGCAGAACAGAGCAAAGATGGGAGATTATAAAATTAAAGATTAAGCCATATAAAAAATTACGTCTGGCTCTCATCGGAGTCAATTCGACTTCATTAAATACTAATTCCAGGAGCTCCACTAAAAAATATTACAGGGGAAAACTTTGTAGAATGTCTGGACAGCCGCCTACTCAATTTCGTAACCTGGCAGCATTAACAGTTAGAGCTTCGTACGAATTGACGCAGATACAATCGATCGAATGCGACTCCATTTATTCTAATGCTGACTGCATCACAACAGAAATAAATAGAAAGCTGAAATATTGGGATGATGCAGGTATTGAATATTCGATCCGGGCTCAGGGAGATTTAGACTTAAAAGCCTGCGGGGTTTGGAAATGTGGTGAAAGGGAGACATTAAACTATAAAAACTTCGGCGGTTTTGCAAGTCATTCTCCAAAAAATATTGAAACTAGATACATTGAACAATTGTTGGGGTAAACTAAAAATGAATTGGATAGATAGATTGTTTTTATTAATGTGTTTTTCAATCATCGTACTTGCGATGGGAACAGGATTTGATCATATGTCTGTAAAAATAACTGAAATGATAGCGGCTCTAAATGATGCAATAACTGCAATGCAGAGTCGAGTAGATGATCGTATGCTGTTACTCGAAGCTAATATCGATTCTAAAACAAAAGATATTGATGTTTTGAAGCAAGAGCTTGCGAATCCGGCAATAAATCAACCAGACGATCCTGCAACAATCTCAAGTCTGCAAACTTTAACTGATAGCGTTAATAATTATTTGCCTGCGGGAGGTTAATTAAATGAATGATCCAGGGCAAGTACAAATAAATGATGCTGTTACACTTGGGGTAAGAAACGTTGGCGGTATGGCGAGTCAAGAACTCGCACATATGCCGCATACCTGGTTTAGTTTTAACGCTGATGTGACATTCACCGAAACTTCAAATGGTGGAGCATTGGATTCAGGAGTGATTTCTGCGCAGCAGTACCAGGGCGTCTTCTTGAATTATATGATCCTGCAACCCAGCGTGCGTGGGAATACGATTCATTGTTTAGTTGGCGGATCAAAGATGAATTGGAAAACAGTTAACGGAATCTGCTATCCGGACGGGTCGGTAAGATGTTCAAATGGTTCTCAGCTATTCACGTTTCCAGCCAGGAATAATTGGAGTTTTGCTTTTGTGCCATATCTGAATCCTGTGGCAGCTGGATACCAGGATGCTTTCACTGTGATTTTGGGTTATCTGCCCACCAATCAGGAATTTCTACCAGCTATAGAAAGTCAGGGTTAATGGACGATAAATCGAAACGAGCGTTTCTATATGGATTCGGGGCAGGTGTTATTCTCAACATCCTGCCTGACTTCACGTCTATTTCTGACTTGAGTCCTGATAAAAAAACACAGACGCACATCGGTTATTCTATTGCTTTGATTTTGGTTGCATTAACTTTGTACGAGGTGTTACTTTAGATGAATTTTGATGATGTAAAAAAATATGTCATGCCTAGTATTGGTGTTATTTCAACAATTTTTGGCGCGACTTATAAGCTGGGATCGCTCCAGGGGGAAGCTAACGAAAAAGAGTTACAGGCAATTCAAGAAGTTTCGTCGCAGATATCTGAAGTTAGAATTTCTCAGAAGGATAATCTTAGACGTTTTGAACGCATTGAAAAGAAACTTCACATCAAAAAGGAAATCCAAGATGGAGAGGAAATTAAACAATGAACTGGATAAATCACAACTTAGGAAGTCTTTTGGGTTTGGGATCGCTGGCGCATTCTTTATACTTGCGATTTGGTCATGGCAGGTGGTTATCAGGAATTCAGCAAAGCGTATCGAACCTGCAGGTTCAAGTAAATTCGCAAGGGTTGGTAATCAGCGAAAAACAAAACAAGCAAGCTTGAGTGGTGATGAAGAGAGGCAGTGTAACTCGTGTCAAATTATTCTGTCTTCAGCGTACCAGGCACATTTGCGGGAGTCACATCAGGATCAGACGATACATTAGTAACGTTTCCAATACCAGCTGGTGCAACAATTACAGGTGCTAATTGGAAAGTGACAGGCTCTTTCAATGATGGAGCAACTGGCAACCAATTCAAAAGTATTGCACAAACTGGATCGCCAACTTACGTTAACACTGTGAGTGTTGGGACAACAAATTCAACTGGTTTGTTAACTATAATAAATGTAGGATACACGGCAGTTGGTCCAAACCAACTGCTAAACATCATAGCAGCAATTGGTTCAAATCTTTTGGCTAGGTTTCGTGCTTCGTTAAGAGACGTTGGCTCAGCAAGCTATACAATAAATACATTTGAACTTCAACTTGTAGGTTCAGGTTTTCCTGTAATATTGTCAAGTCCGCCAAAACGGAATCCTTTTCATGTGAGAATATTGAGACATAAAATGAACGAATGCAAAATAGCATATCAACCGATCTGGGACAGGATCACAGGAATCACTGCGCTGCCTCTGGGATTCCAGGTTTTCGATGAAACCGAACCTGACTATTTAATATTTCAGCCAGGTAGGATTTTCGATGGCTTGAACAGTATAAATTCAAATATCGGAGTACGAGCATATGCGGGTAAATATTCCACACCAGGCTGGCACTCGTCCGGTGTATCCCCGATTCAGGGA
>JANYDR010000583.1 GCA_025363495.1 Cyclobacteriaceae bacterium
ATAAGAAGTAGTATACCACCCACCAGCACAACAAATGATCCCGGAATGACGAACAAATTCGCAATCAGGAAATAAACAGGGAACTGGTGAAAATAAAAGAAACCCAATGAGAAAGTGGCCAACTGAGCGGCAATGGATACACATGTGAGTTGCCATGCCCAATCAGCAAAAGCAGATTTCGCTTCCCATAAATTATACAACGGTCGTTGCATATACACAATGCCCAGAACAGCCAGATAGGAAAGCTGAAATCCAACCGACATAATCAGGTAAGGATCATATAATAAAAGGCAAAAAGCTGAAGCAGCAAGGGTGTTATAAATATTTGTGCTCCTTCCCACAGGCTTCGCAATCGCTACAAAAGAAAACATTGTCACCGCGCGAAGAACAGACGGAGATAGTCCGGTGATAAAAGCATATCCCCAAAGCAAAATCAGACTTAGTATTGCGACTATCCATTGAGCGGCAACACTTTTTCCTAAAGGCTTAAAGAAAAAAAGAAGAATCCCGTAGATAATACTTACGTGAAGTCCGGAAACTGCCAGCACATGCATCGCCCCGCTTGCGGAATAGGCATTTAACAAATCGGTATCAAGTCCGTCGGTAACGCCCAATACGAGAGCGGTTACAATAGCTTGTTCCCGTGATGATGAAATATATTTCTTAACCGCTGTAACGGACCATGTTCTTGCACGATGGGCATAAAATAAAAATCCTTTATCACTGGATTTTCTGAATAGACTCCACTCTCCTCTTTTTATGAATTGTTGATGATAAATATTCTTAAAACGGAGAAACTCTTTAAAATCAAATTCATAAGGATTCCACGCGGATTCAAGTTCCCGGGGAGAACCTTTGATAAGTAGTATATCTCCATAATCGAGCGTAGTAATTGGTTCCTGTTTTGACCAATACAATCCTACTTTTCCCGAAGCAGTTTGCCAGCCTTCTTTCGTACGAATTGCGAGAACATATCCGATTCGCTTAAATGATTTTTCCTTTTCTTCTGCCGGAGTAATCAGCTTGATCTGATAAGCCAGAATATTCTGCTTGCAATGAATCAGATGATCTGATCTTTCTGATTCATCTTTTAACAAGACATTCAAATATCCTCCAAGAAAAATGCTTGTAAGTCCAATTGTTCCGGACACAACTTTTATGGCTGGCGAGCGATTCAGCAGAAATCTCGCAAGGAAATAAATAGTCAGGAAAACCAGCAAGAGAATGCCAAGCGACTCATCAGAAAAAAGGTTTGGTTTATAAATGCAAAGAAGAACTCCCGCTGTAAAAACCGCAGTAATGCGCACCATGGCAAAGGGAATCCACTTCATAAGGGAAGATAAATCTTCCTATGTGGGTCAACAAGCGACGCAGACTGGTTAAACAAAAGTCGAAAGCTGAAAGAGGAAAGCTTGTTTACTCACAGTCTAACCTTTCGACCATGCATTTAGAAACTCCAATGTGTGGAAATCCTGATATCAGCAACTAAACCTCCTGACCCTCAACACTCAAGCTTTCAGCTTTACACTTCAAGCTTTCAGCTTTGTGGTGGGGTGCTGTTCGTATACGCTATAATAATATCCTTAACGAGTCTATGCCTTACAACGTCCTTCTCATTAAGCTCCACAAATCCAATACCATTTACTTCTTTCAAAATCTTAACTGCTTCTTTTAACCCGGAACGCTGATTACCCGGTAAGTCAATTTGAGTAACGTCACCCGTCACGATCATCTTCGATTCGGGTCCCATCCGGGTAAGGAACATCTTCATCTGCATAGGCGTCGTATTCTGCGCCTCATCGAGAAGAATGAATGCGTTATTGAGTGTTCGTCCACGCATGTATGCCAGCGGGGCAATCTCAACAATCTCGCGTTCCATATAATATTGAAGTTTCTCAAACGGCACCATGTCATTTAGCGCATCATAAATAGGACGCGGATATGGATCAATTTTTTCTTTTAGGTCACCCGGCAAAAAACCAAGGTTCTCACCGGCTTCCACTGCCGGCCGGGTGATAATTATTTTTTTAACCTGTTTGCTCTTGAGTGCCTTCACGGCCATTGCAACAGATATATATGTCTTGCCAGTTCCGGCTGGTCCCAATGCAAACACAAGATCATTGTCTTTCACTGACTGAACCAGTCGCTGTTGGTTCACCGTTTTCGCCTTGATAGGATGACCCTTAGTACCAAACAACAAAACACCGTCTGGCGAGTCATCCGGAATAAAT
>JANYDR010000590.1 GCA_025363495.1 Cyclobacteriaceae bacterium
TCCCTCTTTGGGGGTGCCGATTCGATCCGCGACTTTATTGCGTTTCCTAAAAATAATGCTGGTCGTGATACAATGATCGACACGCCATCTACAATTTCCGACGAGCAATTGAAAGAGTTAGGTTTAACTGTCAATGAAAAGAAATCCTGATTTAAGGCAAATTTTAATCAGGAAAACCGGACGCAATAAATTCGATAATCCAACCTTGAACACTGAACTTTGAGTATTGAACTTTATACAGACGAATACTTCATGCGGGAGGCTTTAAAAGAAGCAAGGAAGGCATTTGATGCAGGAGAGATCCCCGTAGGTGCCGTGGTAGCAAGTCAGAATAAAATCATTGCAAGGGCCTATAATCAGACAGAGCAACTTAAAGATGCAACAGCTCATGCGGAAATGCTTGCAGTCACAGGTGCAGCAAATTATTTAGGTGCAAAATACCTGACGGAATGCACACTCTATGTCACGCTGGAGCCATGCATTATGTGCGCAGGCGCATTGCAGTGGGTTCAATTGCAAAAGTTGGTCTTTGGCGCGCCTGACTTGCAGCGGGGATACAGCCTGGTAAAATCACCGGTGCTTCATCCAAGGACAGAGGTGGTGAAAGGAATAAAAGGAGAGGAAAGCAAAGAGTTGCTTGACCAGTTTTTTAAAAGGATCAGAGAAAAATAGGTAACATTGTAATATGAGTATGGAATTAAAAGGAAAAGTTATCCAGTTGCTGCCAGTTCAAACGGGCATGGGTAAAAAGGGACAATGGAAAAAACAGGAGTTCATTGTTGAGACACAATCTCAGTATCCAAAAAAAGTATGCCTTTCTGCCTGGGGCGACAAAATCGACCAGTTTAATGTGTCGGAAGGAGACGCAGTAAATGTTTCTGTAGAGCTTGAAAGCCGTGAGTATAACGGACGATGGTATACAGAAGCCCGCGCCTGGAAGTTGGAGAAAACTGCATCGGGTGGTGGAAATGGAAAAAGCTCATCATCAACGGATTCCATTGGAGATGAGCCTTTTCAGTCAAGTTCATCTTCAACAGATGACTTGCCTTTCTAGAAAGCTTTTGTTGTTACTATAAATTAAGCCTTAGCCTTTTTACGGCCTTCATCAACGCGTTTGCCATTCTCGTGTTTGCCAAGAATAGTGACGTCCTTGGTAGTTTCGTATTGCTTGGCAGCCTGCATCATGGCTTGTTCGCTATCACGGATAATGATCGTGCCGGATTTGGCGCCCTTGTTGCGGATTTCAATATAGAATCCGTCTTTTTTCTTCTTCGGTAGTACAGGAGGTCTTCCCATGAATTATAGTGATTTTAGTGGTTCTATTTTTCTATTCAAAACCCAGATTTTTGCTTTGGGGTTCAGTGAAATGCGATTTCTGACTGAATTTTAGGTTTTGCAACCGCAAAGATAATGTTTTTATTCTGGTTCTGATCTAAGAAATGCCAGACGGTCACCGTCAAGTGTGGATTTTTTCAAAGGGACTCTCTGAGATTTTTAGGAAGTTTTTCCAGTACCATTTCATAGGATTTTTGAATGTGTTTTTTCCATTCCTTTGGGTTCAATGCCTTGATATTTTGCACCATTACCCAATGATATCGGGCAGCATAGGGCGCAGGAATGATGCCTTCTCTTTCAATTAACTCACTGAACTCTTCAGGTGTTGTTTTGAAAGAAATAAAGCGATCTCCATCAACGCTTGTAGTACAATACATCTTCTTGCCAACAGAATAGCATAGATCGTTGCCCCATTTTATATCGCGGGTTGTTCCTTTGAGGCTTGTGCAGAATTTTTCAAGCTCGGGTGGGGTCATGGTTTATTTTTTGGTTAATGCATTTCTCGCAGATTTTCGCTGATCTAATACTCGCAGATTTTCACGGAATTCTAAGACATCCTTGAATTCCTAGCCTTGTTGGTATTTTTTTCACCAACAGCGTTATTAATGTTGATAAACAAATTGACTCACTTCAAATACGAAGGCAACACTACTCCACTCTTTAGCAATGGATCCGGCTCAGGAGCTAATCGAACTGTCTTCAACGGCTGCACGCCAGCCCAAACATCCATTGCATAATCTTCATCATCATCTTTCGGTGGACCAGTTCTTACTTTGGCGGAAGCCTCATTTATTTTAAACGCCAGCACCATCGTGGCCTTCCATTCATTATCGGTTGGCTTGCGAACATCTGCCCAGCGGCCAGGGCACATTTTTTCTGTGAAGACTTCAAGAGCATTGTATAAAATACTTTTATCAGTCACTAATTCAGCTTCACTGAAAAGCACCACGGAACGATAATTCACTGAATGATGAAATGCAGAGCGGGCGAGTACAAGTCCATCAATAAGAGTAACACTTATACAAACCGGATTTTTTTTCGCAGCAAGCTCCCGCATGTAAAAACTGCCAACACTTCCGTGGAGGTAGAGTTTGTCATCGATTCGGCAAAAACCTGTGGGGATCTGAAAGGGCTGACCATCTTTTGAATAGGCAAGTGTGCACACCAATGCTTCATCCAGTATTGAGTAGACGGCAACCTTATCATACACACCACGTTTTGGTAAGCGGGTGATTTCTGTTTTGTCGGTGATTGGAAATTTTTCTTGCATATTTTTGATTCAAATTGTTTTTGTTTTAATAAAAAAGCAATGAGGAAATTTCTCCATCCCAATCCGGGGATAATACTCAACGGCAGCCGGTGCGGCCAGAAGAACCAGCGTTGTATTTAATCCCGAAACGAGATGTGTTTCTGTAATCAGTTTTTTGCCGATCCCTTTATTTTGAAATGCTTCATCAACGGCCAGATCTGATAAGTAGCAACAAAACGAAAAATCACTCAACGCACGCGAAACACCCACAAGCAAATCGCCAGACCATGCTGTGATCAGAATATTTCCGTGCTTCAACATATTTTCTATGCGCTTAGGTTCGTCTACGGGTCTTCGCTGATCCAGGGTTGATCGTTTTAAAACATCAATGAATTCATTTGTTGTAATCTTTGCATCATGCCGGTATACAATCTCTTTCATGTTAGTAAGTTCTAATTGATACCTTCAGGCCTTAATTTGTTGTGTTCCTTTGTTGTCGTCGGGTTCCGTGACCAAAAAAGGAATGTCATGGAATACTCAAAACAATTTTTCCAAACTGTCTACCCTCCTCCATTTTTTTAAATGCTTCATTTACTTTCTCGAAAGGAAACACCTGATCAACGACTGGCTTGATTTTATGTTTGTGAATGAAGTCGAGCATGGAGAGAAACTCGTCTTCAGTACCCATACTTGTCCCGAAAATTGAAAGCTGTTTCCAAAACAAAGTCCGTGGAGAAATTGACGGAATGTTTCCTGCCGTTCTGCCGAAGATAACAATGCGTCCTCCCGGCATTGCGAGGTCAAGCAGGTGAGGAAAATGATCGCCACCGGCACTATCAATGATCACATCAAAACCACCTGCCTGTTTGCCTATTTTTTCTACCCAATCTTTTTCTTTGTAATTAAAGCCTGCTGTTACTCCAAGAGCTGCTACTTTCTTTAATTTTTCTTCTGATCCTGACGTAACAAAAACTCTTGCCTGAAAAGCGAGGGCAAACTGTATCGCTAATAAAGCTGCTCCGCCACCAGCGCCGGTAATCAATATTTTCTCGCCAGGACGAATACGCGCTTTGGTGAACAGCGCTCTATAGGCGGTAAGTCCGGATAACGGCAAAGCAGCGGCTAGTTCAAATGAAAGATGCTGTGGTTTCTCAACGACAAGCTTTCTCGCAATACAGATATATTGACCGAATGTACCTGCATCCGGAAAGCCAAGGAATTTAAATGCGTCCGATTGGACTGCGGGATTTTTTCCCCAGCCCATGGATGGATTAATAACTACTTCCTGTCCGATAACATCTTCTTCGATTTCTTCACCCACGCTCTCAATTACTCCACTACCATCAGATCCTAAAATAATTCCTGAAGTAGATGGAATAGACTGTTCCCGCTGGATCCAAAGATCACGATGATTGAGTGCTGCTGCATGGAGTTTTATTAATACCTGCCCCTTAGTGGGAACAGGCTTTTGAACTTCTTCTATGAGCAGGGGAGAATTTTTCTCTTTGAAGAGCGCGGCAACCATCTCACTTAATAATGTGCTTCCGTTAAATCTTTACAATGTAATTCCAGTTATGGGTATCGGGAGTGATGCCCATGCGGATATCCATGAGTTTTGCTTTTAATTTTTGTTGTATGCTTGATGGTCCTGCCACTGGAAATTGATAATCAATTCCATGTATGCGGATAACAGCTATCGGCGCCACAACAGCAGCTGTTCCGGCACCAAAAGCTTCTGTAAGAGTTTTATTTTTGAAGGCCGCTTCAAGTTCATCAATACTGATTCTCCTCTCTTCGACAGGTATGCCGGTTTCACGGGCAATGGTAAGAAGGGAATCTCTGGTGATACCATCCAGGATTGCAGAATTAAGATTGGGTGTCACAATTTTTCCGTTGATCACGAACATGACATTCATCATACCTACCTCATCAATGTATTTATGTTCTTTGCTGTCGGTCCAAAGGATCTGATCAAAACCTTCCTGCTTGGCTACGTGCGTGGGATAGAAAGCACCTCCATAATTGCCGGCACATTTTGCGAAGCCAGTACCACCTTCTGCTGTACGAGTGAAGTGGTCTTCAACCTTTAAGCGGAATGGCTTGCTGTAATAAGGACCGACAGGACTTGTTAGTATAATAAATTTATAATGATCGGATACTTTGACCCCTAGCCGGGACTCAGATGCAAATACAATAGGACGTATATATAGCGATGCGCCTTCAGAAGTAGGTATCCATTCGCTGTCCACTTCAATCAATGCCTGAAGAGACTGGATAAACATATCAAATGAAATCGCGGGCATACACATGCGATCCAGTGATTTGTTCATTCTATCAAGGTGCTTATGAGGACGGAAAATGTTTACAGTTCCATCACTTTTTTTATACGCTTTCATTCCTTCGAAAATGGATTGGCCATAATGAAGTGACAGCATTGCCGGACTCATCTTCAGATCGCCGAAAGGCACAATAACAGGTTCGCTCCACTTGCCATTTGCCCAGTCGGCCATGAGCATGTGATCGGAAATGTACTTCCCAAATTCAAGATTGTTGAAATCAGTTTCGGCAATACGTGAGTGTGTTGTTTTCTGAACAGGGACTGTGGCAGTGAGAGTCATTTGATTAATTTTTTTTCTTGGATGTAAAGATATTTAAAAGTCTGTTAATTATTGTTAGTTGGGTGTTGATCGTTGTTGGGCCGGCTAACAACTACCAACCACCAACGATTAACCCTGGGGTCTGAGTTTCTTCATAGCTTCTGCGATTTTGGACGACCCATCTTCGTTCCTCTTTTCCAGTTCGTCCACCACTCTGCGGTAATTTTCTTCATCTCTGTTCTGGGAAAGCTTATACGAAGCTTCCATTTTTTCGATCGCTATTTCAAAACCGACTATTCCCCTGATTTCAACTTTTAGAAATTCAGGCGACATCCCCTCCACCGAGACCGGACAGACAGAGGCTTTTTCGTATTTGTTGGTCAGGCTTTTAAGGGATTCAAGTAATTCGTCGCCTTCGATTAATTTTATTTTTCCTGATACGTGTACAGCAATATAATTCCAGGTAGGAACATTTTCATGGTTATACCAGGAAGAGGAGATGTATGCGTGGGGTCCACTGAATACGGCAAGGACATCTGTGCCAGTATTAAAATTTTTCCATTGACTGTTTCCTCTTGCCATGTGACCTGTGAGCTTGACTCCATCTTCACTTAAAATCATCGGAAGATGAGTGGCCCACGGTTTACCATTCACCTGGCTCATAAGAATTCCAAAGCCATTTTCCTGAATGAAGCGCGCAAGCTCCTCAGGATTTTCGTTACGGAAGTTTTTAGGCGTGTACATGCTTTGTAATCAGTTCGGTTATTTTAACAAGATGATGATCATCATGCTCAGCATCAAACCAGGCAAGATCCACGGGTGTCATTGATACGTTTAATCTTGGATGAATTGAAGATTTTGAAAGAGTTGGCTCCGGAAGTGATTTATATTTTGCAATATTCTCAGATCGGGTCTTATAAAAATGGTCCAATACTTTTTCAATTGGCCATGGGTTATAGTCCTGTGGTTCAAACACAGCGGGTGAAAGCATTTCTGCACCAGCGATCATTTCATCAATTCGCTTGTTGTTGATCCTATCAACTTCCGTCAGATGACCTATGTGCTGTTTAATAGACCATTTGTCGTTGAATCTTTCAGAGAGGAGCTTGTCGTTTAGTCCTTTTACTTTTTGATTTAAACGAATGGAGGTTCCTTCCAATCTCTCAAGATAAAAAGGCAACATTTCTATTGGCAGTCCAAAAACTAATTTTCGGTCAAACCAGGCTAATGATTTCATATTATTAAGGAATAAATATTTTGCCGATAAGATATGTTTTAGCTTGTCCGCTGATCTCAACCCGATCACCCTTCAATTTGCATTTTAGTTTTCCGCCACGTGAAGAACATTGAATTGCATTCATTTCAGTCTTACCAAGGACTTTCGACCAATAAGGAATGAGTGATGTGTGCGCTGAGCCAGTAACGGGATCTTCATCCACACCTGATTGCGGACCAAAAAACCTCGAAACGAAATCTACAGTATCTCCTTTTGCCGTCACAATGACACCGCGTGCCTTGAGCTTCGCTATTTGCCGTAGGTCCGGTTGAAGTTTTTTTATTACGCTTTCACTTTCAAAAACCAGCATATAATCAGTCTTTCCTTTTAATGCTTTGACTGGTTTTATATCAAATGGATTTGTGAGCTCCGGGGATAAATCAATTTCTGAAATTGTATCCGTTGGGAAATTAAGCGTTAATAAATCGCTGTCTTTAGTAACAGTAAGCGGTCCACTGCGGGAATTAAAAGTAATCTGATTTCCTTCATAGCCTTCATGATTAAATAGAACAACTGCACTCGCCAGAGTAGCGTGGCCGCACAGATCAACTTCTACGGCTGGAGTAAACCATCGGATTCGAAGTCCTTCTTTTTCTTTCACATAGTATGCTGTTTCGGCCAGGTTATTTTCCATGGCGATTTTCTGAAGAATATCGTCTGGAAGCCAGGTCTCAAGAGGACAAACAGCTGCAGGATTGCCAGTAAATACCTTATCTGCAAAAGCGTCGAGTTGATAAATTTTAAGTTCCATATTACCGGAGCGTGATTGCTTTTAAGTTTTTAATAACTGACTTTATTCCGTTGAATGGCTGAAGAGTGATCGTCTTCATTTGAAAGCCCCTGTTCACCAGATAAATACCTGCAATGGTTATAAGAATTGCAACGCTTATTTGCATGTTTAGTTTTTCTCCTAGGATTAACCAGCCTAAAATAAACGCAACGATCGGATTGACGTACGCATACAATGAAACCAGGGTCATGGGAAGTTTCTTAATCGCGTAGAAATAGCAGGCATAGGCGGCAACTGATCCGACCAATATCATATAGACAAGGCAGAGAATTATTTCATTTGACCATTGCACCATCTCATAGTTATCGAATAGTAGACTTAACGGTATCAGAAATATTCCCCCAAAAACCATTTGCAGTCCTGCATTCAGGAACGGATTGCCTTGAGAACCTTTCTTTTTAGTCCAGACACTTCCAATCGCCCAGCAAAAGTTAGCGAGGAACGTGATCAGAATTCCAATGCGATAGTCGGAATCAGAAAACTCCGTCAGGTGTTGACCAAAGATTAGAACAATGCCTGACAGACCAGTAAGTAGTCCCAGGATCGTAAGCAAGTTAGGCCGTTCATCTTTGCTGATAGTTACATTTATCAGGATCATCCAGATAGGCATAACGGAGCAAATAATGGCAGCAAGTCCGCTGGAGATATAAGTTTCACCCCATCCCACCACACTGACGCCAAGGGTAATCATGAACAGACCACCGATTGCCTGATTAAATAGAGTTTTTAAATCCGGCCACGCAGCTTTTCCGACAGTAAGCATAAGCACCAGGAGGATTGCACCGGCGCATAGAAAACGAATTGAGGAAAAAAGAAAAGCAGGAAATTGAGTTACACCTATTCGTAAAACGAGATAGGTAGTGCCCCACACGAGGCAGACGACACCGAGGGCTAAATAGGCTAAGAGGTTCTTATTTTTCATTTATTTGATAATTCTGTTTTAAAGGTTGACAATTGACAACATTCAGTTGACAACACTTGTTGTAAACAGAAACTTTGTCAATTTTATTATTGTCAACTGTCAATTGATATAGTGTTCTACCACCAACACGGCAATTCCGATAATAATTCCGAGTACTAACACCCATTTTCTTCTTGTTCTCATGTATTATTTATTCTAATAATCGTCTGTGATAATTTATTTGTCCAATTAGCAAGGTTACTTTTAAAAAGACATTTCATTCTTTCAATTATCATATTCGTTGTTTTATTAAACTTCCATGAGCCCTTCCAGGATAATTTGAGCATTACTTCTTACTTCCAATTCTGCAATGCTAATAATCTTAAGTTTCATGAAGCCGCCTCGTTTTGAAGATTGATAAGCGACCATTTCTTTCTTGCCCAAAATGTCTCCCCAATATTTTGCTAATACAGAGTGAGAGGCGCCAGTCACCGGGTCCTCCTTGATTCCAATCCATGGGCAAAAGCACCTTGAATAGAAATCGTATTCATGATCTTTTGACCTGGCGGTTACAATGAGGTTATTGAATGTTCCCTCCATAAGTGCCTTGTTGTAATCCGGTTTGATTGCTAATAATGTTTCATTGTCTTTGACTTCTATGAGAAGTACATTTAAATCTTTTGAAAATCGGGTTGAAACGGGACTATTGATTTCAAAGGCCTCATACATCGCATGGTTCACTTTGTGAGCTACGGTGTCATATAGTGGAAACTTCATCGCTATATATTTATCATCCGTCACGGCGCTGAGTTTGAGATTATGATGTGTAGTGAACTCTACTTTTGGAAGTTTTAGGCGCTCGAGGACAAGCTTTGAAGATGCCAGCGTTGCGTGCCCGCAAAATGCGATTTCGACCGTGGGAGTAAAATACCGGATAGAAAATTCTGACGGACTCGATTCATTTTGCAATAGAAAAGCTGTTTCCGACAAGTTCAGTTCGCTGGCAATTCCTTGCATGGTAGTAACGTCGATCTGCCTGTCGAGCAGACAAACTCCAGCCGGATTCCCTTTGAAGGGTTCGTTTGTAAAGGCGTCAATAATAAAAGTTCGTATTTTCATAAACCTCTTTTCGTGTCTGATGCTTGCTATCGAAACATGATTCAAAATTTCTCTTTTATACGGACAAAAAACAGTTTCAGTTTTAGCTATTTTGACCAGATCAGTTTGAATTCAGAGCGATGTAAAAAATGCTATCCCGTAAAAATGATGCCTGATGGAATCAAGTAGGTTTGATTAATTTGCAGTGATAATAATGATCTTTGGAACAAATTTAAGTTTAACGAATGAGTGCATCCGAATCAGATCAATTGGTGGAAAAAATAACGGCGGGTGTTACGCTTGCCATTCAACGCCTCGTTGAGTGTACAAAAAAAGAAGACGCCGAGCTGGTAATTTCCAGGGATGGAAAGGTTGTGCGAATTAAAGCACGTGATTTAATAATTTAACTAAATCCATCAGTTTAGAATTGGTCACTGGATCACTCAAGCGCTTGCTTAAAATCCCGTATCAGATCATCACAGGATTCAATCCCAATAGAAATCCGCAGCAAATTGTCCGGACTGATTTGCATGGAGCCCTCTGCAGTGCGCCTGTGTTCAATGAGGGATTCAACTCCACCTAAACTGGTAGCATGCTTGATAATTTTTAACCGGCTAACAAATTTAATTGCTTCGGCTTTTCCACCTTTTACAAGAACAGACAATACACTTCCGAATCCACCCTTCATTTGCTTTTTGGCCACGTCGTGATTTTTGTGGGTCGGCAATCCTGGATAAAAGACTTTTTCAATTTTAGGATGTTTGGATAAAAAGCTGGCTACTTCCATGGCATTGTTATTCTGAACCGGTACACGCAAGGCAAAAGTTGCTATGCTCCGGCTTAACAACCAGCAATCAAAGGGGGAGGGCACCGCTCCCCCTA
Source organism: Cyclobacteriaceae bacterium (assembly GCA_025363495.1). GTDB lineage: Bacteria > Bacteroidota > Bacteroidia > Cytophagales > Cyclobacteriaceae > ELB16-189. The sequence continues at coordinate 10,129 of JANYDR010000590.1, forward strand.
CATTTTGATATAAGCGTAGTTGATTATATAAATCAGATTGATCATTAGAAATAATGACTCCCCCCAAAACATCCGAGTGACCGCTAAAGAATTTCGTAGATGAATGCATCACAAAATCGATACCCAATTCCAGGGGACGTTGTAACAAAGGAGTAGCAAAAGTGCTGTCGCAGGCAGTTATAATATTATGTTTTTTGGCCAACTGCGCTACAGCTTCGATATCCGTAATTTTTAATTGCGGATTGGAAGGGCTTTCCATCCAGATCAACTTTGTTTTCGATGAGATCGCAGAGGCGACATTCTTCGCTGAAGACATATCTACTTCAGTAACCTGAATATTCTTATGTAAAAAGAAGTTCTTAAGCAATGCCCGGGTTCCATGATAACAATCATCCGGATAGATAAGATGGTCACCTGATTTCAGGATCACTTCAAAAAGGGCATTGATACTTGCCATACCTGAAGCGAATGCAATGGCTTCTTTGCCACCCTCGAGCATCGACAATTTTTTTTCAAGCGTGCGCCTGTTAGGATTACCCGTGCGGGTATACTCTCCTGGGGCTTCATGATCTTGCCTTTCAAAAGTTGTTGCCAGGTGAATGGGTTGCGAAATATCCGGATCAGGTACATAGCCCGTATGAATGGCTTTTGTCTGGATGCTGCAATTCGAAAGGAAGTCGCTGGTATTTTCCATTGTTGATTAGGATGAATAGCTGTAAAGATATTGCTTTAATGAAATGCCTGTATAGGTGTAATGTCTTATTTCTGTTTTGGCATTAATAGAAAATGCTCACCTAAATGAGCATTTTTATTTTCCGTCTTACTTAATGTTTATCAGATTACACAAGTACGCCACCTCCGTCGACAATAACACTTTGTCCGGTAGAGAAGGGTTGTTCCATCAAATAGATGTAAGTTCTTGCAATGTCAGAAGGATTGCCAACCTTCTTAACAGGTAGTAAATTACTATATTGATCATACATTTTCTCACGATCAGATTCGCTAAAGCTTGACCACAAATCGGTCTTAACAATTCCAGGAATTACGATGTTAACTCTAATGGGAGCAAGTTCGATCGCCATCGCCCGTGTGAAACCCTCCATCGCTGCGCAGATACTTGTTCCAAGAGACCAGCCAACGCCAGGTCTTGCACCAGCAGTTCCTCCTGTGAGAACTATTGACCCCCCTTCATTAATAAGCGGCGCAGCATATTTCACAGACTTATAAGCACCCCAGTAGCGAAGATTGAAAAACCGGATTGCTTTTTCAGTGGAAGTCTCCGTTATTTTTCCAAGACTAAGGGATTCGCCAGCCGTAAAAATCAAATGATCTATTTTTCCAAGACTCAGGAACAGTTTTTTGATCTGATTTTCTTCAGTAAGGTCGACCGCAAATCCTTTATGATCTCCATTTAATAGTGTTAGCGCTTTGTCGACACGGGCTTGATTACTTGACACCACTATTACACTTGCGCCAACTTCTGCAGCTGCAATTGCTGTAGCTAAACCAATACCCGAAGTTCCTCCAAGTACAACTACTCTTTTTTTGAAAAGCGGACTTAATTTTTCTTTGCTCATGTTTTGTCTTTTTTTACAAGGACAAAATTCGTGAGTACGATTTGTAAACGATTTACCAAATGGTAAAAACGCTACAGGATGTTTCTTCTGATTCGACTTAGCGATTGTGGCGTAATGCCGAGATAAGAGGCAATATCTCCCAATGATACGCGAAGGGCGATGTCAGATTGGCGCACCAGGAAATTTTTATAACGAGTAGTCGCATCCAGGCCCAGATAACTATTCCTGATGTCAATTTTATCCAATAATGACTGCTGGATTATCTCATCTATTCTGGTTTTAAGGTAGGGTATCTTTTGATAGACGTTCATTAATACGTTGTGTGGAAGTGCTATTACTTCAGCGTCACAAGCGGCCCTGATTGTTCCGTTGGCGGGAATTTGATTCGTAAAGCTGTTAAGTATGCTGCAAAACTGGTTTTCTTTCAGGAAAAAATGTATCACATCATCGCCATCTTCATTTGGAATGAAGATTTTCAAAATGCCAGTGCAGATGAAATTCATTTCACGGCATATTTCACCCGTCTTGCAAAGATCCTCACCCTCTTTGAATGATTTAAAATAGAAGGAGGAATGAATTAGTTTCTTGTCATCGGGATTAATCTTTCCGAATGCTTCAAGATAATTGATCAACGGATTTGAATGAGGCATACCAACTTTAATTAAAGGTATTCATTTTATAAATATTTAATCTCTTGCAATCTTTGAATTTGACTAGCAATCCCTTTGCAAATTGTTTTTGAGAAGAATCCTTATCTTTATTTGTTTTAACTAACGTCTATGGAAAACATTAACTGGCAAAAGGAAATTCTGCCGTTGCTAAAGAAATACAAAGGCAAAAAGCACCCGTTGGACTATAACTCAATGTATGAATTGATGGTAGCGGTGGTGCTCTCGGCACAAGATTCGGATCGGAACATTAATAAATTGGCCCCTCCGTTATTTGCAGCCTATCCCGATATGAAAGCGCTTTCCAAAGCAACAAGTGAATCACTGTTCCCATTCGTAAATAAGATTCGAAATTTTGGAAACAAGACAAAGTGGTTGCTGCAAATAGCTTCCACCTTAAAAGACGATAAGAATATTCCGACAACGATGGAGGACCTGACCGCCCTTCCGGGGATTGGAAGGAAGTCTGCCAATGTTATCATGCGTGAAGCAGGTATGAAGGCGGAAGGAATCATTGTAGATCTTCATGTAGTGAGAGTAGCACCACGCTTAGGTGTTGCTACTGGCGTGGATCCCAAAAAAATCGAGAAGCAACTTATGGATGTACTTGCTCCCAAAGACTGGGGTGAAGCAGGGATGGCTATTTCATTTTTAGGAAGAGAGATCTGCAGGCCTACAAATCCGAAGTGCCCGGAGTGTGTGATGAATAAAGTGTGTGAATATTATAAGGCAAGCAAATAAGATAGAATTTTTGACCGTAACTATTCCAATTCCTGGAATCTTGCTGATTTAATTGTGACTAACTTCATCTAAACTTTTCATATGCAGATCAAAAAAGCTTCCATTGCCCGGATTTTAATTGCGATAGTGATAATCCTATTAAGTGTACCCGTTGCACTGTACATTTTTAATAATCCTGAAACGGAAGTTCTGAATGACGAAGCACGCAAAGGCGCCGGAGGATCCTACGTTCAGCTAAGTCAGGGGATAACTCATTATGAAATGACAGGCGCTGATACGCTGGAGACTGTTGTTCTGGTGCATGGTTATAGTGTTCCCTATTATATATGGACAGCACTTATTATGCATTGGCTTTAAAGGGCTATCGCGTAATGAGATATGACACCTACGGGAGAGGGTACTCCGATCGGTTGACTGGCGACTACCCAGAGAAAGTTTATGACCAGCAACTCATGGATTTGCTCGATGCTTTAAAAATAAAGAAGCCCATTCATCTCATGGGACTTTCTTTTGGAGGACCCGTCACTTCTTACTTTACAGCACAGCATCCTGAACGTGTCAAAAGTCTTACATTGGTCGACCCGGCGATCGGTTTGTTTAGTCCGGACAAACCTGAATTTATCACCTACATTCTAACGGTGTTTTTTTCCGACAAGCTTAGTCAGCAAACCAGTGATTTTTATAAGCCTGAAAATTTTCCCGGATGGAATGAGCTTTACAAGCCGCAGATGAAGTATAAGGGGTTCATTCATTCCCTTGTTTCCACACGCTATCATTATAAAGCTGACCCGAAGAAGTCGTTTAAGATAATCGCGAAACAAGGAACCCCGGTGCTTTTGATCTGGGGGAAACAGGATCCAACCACTCCATTTGAAGGCAGTGTGGTTGCTAATGAATTACTTCACCCTGTATTTTTAGCAGTGGATGAAGCGGGTCACCTTCCACACATGGAAAAAGTTAAATTGGTTTTATCGGCGATGCTTAATTTTCTATCCGGTCCTGGGGACTAATATATTTTACTCATTTGATCATAAGCAATTTCAAAAACCATTGGCTTTAAGAATAACTGTTTGCCAGCGTAGCAAGTGTTGCGAGGCGATATAAGTGCTGATCGTCTTTCGATACTTATTCTGCGAGTAAAAGAATTTAAGAAGATCAAGGGCGGGATTGCTCAACCGGTTATTAGCACTGAAAGATGCCTCTACTAAATTGACAAACAACTCATCACTACAATAAGCCAATCTCCTTAATGCGGCCATGGCGTTGCCACGGGTTCTGAATTCATAGGAGTGGCTTGTCAATGACACCAACTGTTCTGCATATTCCTTTTTGCTTGTTGTCTGGTACGCTATTTCCAGCCATCGTACCAACACATTCTTACCAAGATTTCCTTCGATACCCTTTGTTATACTGAGGTACTTTTCTGCTTTTTCAAAATTGAGTGCCGCTAATTTTGTTAAAGCAATTTCTACGATCTCGTATGAGGAATCACTTAAAAGTTTTTCAAACTCAGGTAATAATCCTGAGGTAACCGGATTTACATTCCTCAGTACGGCCTTCCTCACAGCCGCATCCTTGTTTATCAATGCATCTTTCAAAAGTGATAGACTCCTGGGATTGGGGTCATTTGATAATTGTGTTACCACCTCAGCTTTGACAGGAAATAATTTTTCGGTGGTATATGCTTTTATTAAAACATCCAATTTTTGATCGGACGTATATGACCTCAATGCGACCACAGCATCATAACGATCCAACATAGCCGGTGCTTTCAATGCCTGTGACTGCAAAGACGAGAGTGGCTTAACGAATGTAACTGTCTTTAGAATTTCATTTCCAGGATCGAACAAAACGAAGTCAATCTTCTTGCTATTCTCTGGCAAGCTGATGATCTCTGTCTGTTTTTGAATCCAATATTGTTTTTTATCGGAGGTTCCGTCAGAATAATAAACGGCAATCCAGATAGGCATCTTATACAATCCATCCTGATATCCGGTGACTGAAGTGAGCCCCTGTGTTTGCTGAATGACCATCTCACGTTGACTGCCCTTTTCATTAAAGCTTACAGAATAAGCTGGTTCTCCTCCGCGCAAGATCCATTGATCCCAAAACCATTGTAGTGACATCCCTGTTGTTTCTTCGAAGGCAATCTGAAGGTCGTGCGAATCAACATTTTGATAGGCATGCTTCTGCAGATAATGTTTGATTGCTTTATTATAAATCTCTCTTCCTCCCACAACATACTTTAGCATATTCAATACGAATGCGCCTTTGCCATAGATGCGTGCTCCACCGGCTTCACTGTGTGCAATACCAAATTTATTTTTAAGGGATTCCTCGATTGAGCCATTTTGTGATCCCCTGCGTGACCAACCAAAATAATCTTCTCCGAATACTTCTTTTTCAAAAAGCTGATTATAATAAGTAGCAAAACCCTCCTGTAGCCATTGATGTGCGTCGCTAAGTGCGGTTACATCATCCCCGAACCATTGGTGCGCAAGCTCGTGAGCATTGACGGCAATGTAATTTCTGTCCAGTACACCGTGACTATCTACCATATAAAAATCTCCAAAGACGGTAGCTGTTGTATTTTCCATCGCGCCAAACATATAGTCTTGTACCGGTATCTGCGAATAGCTTTCCCATGGATAAGCAATGCCGATCTCTTTTTCAAAAAAATCAAGCATTGCTTCACTATGTTGATAGGTTACCTCAACTCTATTTTTCCATTCGGGATAATAATATAAGTGCATGGGAACTCCTGAGGCCGAATGAGTCTCTTTAATCCCGTATTGTCCAATGCCAAGCATGATGAGATAAACGGATTGCGGATGACTCATGAGATAATGCCAGGTGCTGGTGCCATCATTATTCTTTTTGAGATCAACCATCTTGCCATTGGAAAGCACTTGATACCCGCTTGGGAAGTTTATAAAGAGCTCGGAGATCAATTTATCATTACGTTCGTCATACATGGGAATCCAGTGACGATTATCTAACATTTCACCTTGCGTCCATATTTGTTTTTTGCTTTGATTTTTCTCATCGTTCCATCCAATAAAATATAAACCCTTGCGTGGTGTTGCTTCATAAGTGATAGTAAGGCTGTCTAGTGTATTCCAGGTTAAAGCTTTCGCAGGAGAAACCGTGACGCCCAGGCTATCCAGCGTGAATGGGACGGGTTTTCCATTGAGGACAATTTGCTTTACGTTCATTTTTATACCGTCGAGGAAAAATGATTCAACGGAAGGCCGGAGAGGTGTGAAGTAGTGAGTGACTCTCCCTTTGACCAATCCATTGGCTGGTTCAAAAGATACTTCCAGCCTTAATTTTATGAAGTCAAGGGAATGTTCTCTTGGGAGTGTACTGTTATCCTGTAAGTAATTGTTAGTATTTAACTGAGCATTGGCTATTAAGCCAATCAGGCAGAGGAAAATCAGAATGGGAAAAATTCTCATAGTATAGCAATGTTAACAAAGCTTTAAGATAAGAATTAAGATCGTAGATAAGGGAGCTGCAGAAAACCACTTCCTTATTACCTCAAACAAACCATTGCAGAATGAAGAAAATCTCATCGGTAAAATCGAGCAGAAACTTGTACTGTGCTGGCACTAAAACAATTACACCAATGGCATTCCAGTTTCATAAGTATTGTGCTTTCTTTAGCATGCGGTGTGTTATTATTTACTTAAACGTAGCTTACTGAAAACTTCTGATTTATGATGTGGATTGTGAGGCTGGCGCTGAACCGGCCCTATACGTTTGTGGTGATGTCGTTGCTGATATTACTATTAGGAGTATTTTCAATTTATCGCACACCTGTAGATATTTTTCCCAACATCGATATTCCCATTGTCAGCGTGATCTACACGTACAATGGACTTTCAGCTGATGAGATGGAAAAGCGGGTAGTGACTGTCGCAGAAAGAACTTTTAGTAGTTACATCAATGACATCGAGCACATGGAGTCTCAATCCATGAAGGGACTTGCTATCATCAGAATATATTTTCATCCCCAGGCGAAAGTGGAGGCGGCTGTCGCCCAGTTGGCCGCAATCAGTTCCACCATCACGAGAATCTTACCTCCGGGAATGACTCCGCCCAATATTATCCGCTATAATGCAACCAGCGTTCCGATTATTCAACTTAGTCTCAGCAGTGATTCACTTTCGGAACAAAGTATTTATGACCTGGCTCAAAACTTTCTTCGTGTCGGGTTAGTAAGTACACAAGGCGCTACGGTTCCATCACCATTTGGAGGGAAGCAAAGCCAGGTGATGGTCGACCTTGATCCTGATGCGTTGTTTGCCAAAGGCCTTACACCGTCAGATGTGAGCAATGCAATCAACGCACAGAATTTGATGCAACCAGCCGGGTCAATAAAAATGGGTGATAAAGAATTTGATGTGAAGTTGAATAGCGGTGAGGAGGTGCTCGAAAACCTGAATAACATTCCAATTAAGGAGAAAAATGGCATAACAATATTCATTCGGGATGTTGCTACTGTGCATAATGGATTTTCTATTCAGACTAATATCGTAAGGACAGATGGCCGGCGCAGCGCATTCATGACTGTTCTGAAAAATGGAAGTGCTTCTACACTTGACATCATTGAGCGCGTTAAAGAGTTACTACCTAAAGTGCAGGCTACTCTCCCCACATCACTTAAAATAAAACCATTGTTTGACCAATCGATTTTTGTCAAGGCATCTATCGAGGGGGTTGTCAAAGAAGGTGCTATTGCTGCCTGCCTCACGGCATTGATGATACTGGTATTTCTTGGAAGTTGGAGAAGCACCATCATCGTTGCCATATCCATTCCGCTATCTATCATTGTTTCTATTATCGTGCTGAGTTTGTTTGGACAAACCATCAACATCATGTCCCTGGGAGGAATGGCGCTCGCTGTTGGTATTCTTGTAGATGATGCGACGGTGGAGATAGAGAACGTTCATCGCAATATGGGTATGGGCAAATCCATGATCCCGGCAATACTTGATGGTGCCCAGCAAATTGCAACACCCGCCTTTGTATCCACACTCGCTATTTGCATAGTGTTTGTTCCGATATTTTTTCTTACAGGAGTAACCAGGTTTTTGTTTGTTCCACTGGCTCTGGCAGTGATTGTTGCTATGCTCGCTTCCTATTTCCTATCGCGAACACTTGTGCCTACGATGATCCGGTACTTATTGAACAATGAAATACATATTTACCAGGCGCAAGCCAGGGGCGAACATGTTTCTCCGGATTTCTTCTGGAGAATTCACAATGGCTTTAATGTTTACTTTGAAAGGTTCCGACAGGAGTATAGAAATATTCTGGAAATGATCCTAAATCATAAAGGTCTTGTCACCATCATTTTTATCGTAACAGTTGGGGCTTCATTCTTAATAATACCATTTGTTGGAAGAGACTTCTTTCCTTCTGTTGATGCAGGTCAGTTTCGTATGCACGTTCGTGCTCCATCGGGCACTCGCATTGAGCAAACAGAAGTTGTTTTTGAAGGTGTTGAAAATATCATCAGGGAGACAATACCTCCGGATGAACTGGGATTGATTCTTGACAATATTGGTTTTCAGGGAACTAACATTGTTTATTCTGATAACTCGACGGTCGGAACCTTCGAAGGAGAAATCTCGGTAGCGTTGAAAGAGGGTCATCAGCCGACGGAATTTTACAAGCAGGAAATACGCCGCAAAATAAACCAACGCATGCCTGAAGTTCTGATCTTCTACCAGGCGGCAGACATGGTCTCTCAAATTCTGAATTTTGGCTTACCTGCTCCCATCAATGTTCAGGTAGTCGGTCGTAACAAAGATGAGAATCTGAAGATTGCTCTTGATATTAAAAACAAAATGGCGGCAATACCCGGTGCCGTGGATGTGCACTTGCACCAGATCCTTGATATTCCGCAGGTAAAAATTAATGTTGATCGTGTTCGGGCCCAGCATGAAGGATTGAACCAGAGAGATGTTGCCAATAATGTGCTGATCTCTCTTACTTCAAGTGGCCAGACGGCCCCTAATTTCTGGTTGAATCCAAGGAATGGAGTGAGTTATTCAATCGCTGTTCAAACCCCACCTTATAAGTTGTCGTCTATGGCAGAACTTGAATCGACTCCTTTACAATCGCCATCTGATCAGCCACTGTTATTAAGTAACTTCATCACCACTAATCGTGATGTGACTCCGGGCATGGTAACCCATTATAACGTCGCTCCGGTTCTTGAAATATATGCCAACGTGGAGAATAGTGATTTGGGCAGCGTAGCAGATGAGGTCGAAAAAATTGTAAAGAGCTATGACAAGAAATTGCCACGAGGTACCAGTCTGCAGATGAGAGGTCAGATTCAAAGTATGAATGATTCTTTTTTTGGATTAGGTCTTGGATTGGTCTTCGCGATTATCCTGGTTTATTTTCTCATGGTTGTCAACTTTCAATCGTGGATTGATCCATTGATCATTATTTCGGCTCTCCCGGGTGCCTTATCAGGGGTATTATTGATCCTATTTGTAACCAATACCACCTTCAATGTCCCATCATTAATGGGAGCTATGATGTGTATCGGTGTAGCGACTTCGAACAGTATTCTGCTGATTACATTTGCCAACGACGAACGTATGGCGGGGAAGAGTGCTTTTGATGCGGCATTAAGCGCAGGATATACACGGTTACGTCCGGTATTGATGACAGCACTGGCAATGATCATCGGGATGCTGCCGATGGCACTTGGACTTGGTGAAGGTGGAGAACAAAATGCGCCTCTTGGACGTGCCGTCATAGGAGGTTTGGTGTTTGCCACCTTTACTACGTTGCTGTTCGTACCAATTGTTTACAGCGTTTTTAGAAAGAACTCTGTGCCGGTTACTGAGGATGTTGCTTAATAAGACCATATGACAGAACAAACAAAAAAAATCTCTGTACCGTTTTATGTCTTTGTTGGGATTTTGCTTGCAATCGTCGCTGCGATTTTATTTTACAATGCGATCAGTAAGAGAAATCATATGGAAGAAGAAGCAAAAAAAGGCTCTGCTCCTCACGACCCCATTGTTAGAGTAGTGAAGCCTTTTCTTGCTCCTGATACTGCCATATTGTTTTTACCCGGAACGATTAAGGGATTCAGGGAGACGAATCTTTATGCACGCGTGAACGGTTATGTTAAGAACTGGTATGTTGATATTGGTGATCTTGTAAAAGAAGGTCAGCTGCTGGCCGAATTGGAGACTCCGGAACTTGATCAGCAGTTAACACAAAGCAGGGCGTCAATGGATCTTGCCAAATCAAGTCTTGATAGAGTTAATAGTGTGACGATTGAAGGGGCAGTCTCTGCTCAGCAAAAAGCGGATCGGGATGGAACTTACAGAACAACAGCCGCCCAGGTAAGTCAGTTGGAAGCGCAAAAGTCTTTTAAGCGGGTAGTCGCGCCGTTCTCCGGGACGATCACTTCTAGAAATATTGATATTGGTACTTTGGTGAATGCCGGAAGCAGTGTAAGTCAGCAGTTGTTCACCATTGCGCAAACCAGCCGACTCAGGATTTTTGTGTATGTGCCTCAGTCATTTGTCAGGAATATTTCTATTGGAACTGAAGCGGAGATTTTTGTTCAGGAAATTTCCGCGAAGTCAATAACCGGAAGGGTGACGCGCACTGCAGGGGCATTAAATCCCGACACTCGCACGATGCTGGTACAAGTTGAATTTGAGAATCCTGGTCAACTGTATCTACCCGGTATGTACGCCAAGGTTGAATTTGTTGTAAAACGATCCGTGCGCACACTGATGATACCGGCAAATACACTGATCATTCGCAATGAAGGACCACAGGTCGTTACCGTTACAACTGACAATATCATAGCATTAAAAAAAGTGATCATCGGAAAAGACAATGGAGCAACCCTTGAGATCTCTTCCGGATTAAAAGGAGATGAGCAGTTGGTTACCAATGCAAGTCTTGATCTTTCCGAGGGATTAAAAGTTGCGATCGCCCAGACCCCTGTTAAAAAATGATTTTTGAAATGTCAATTGCAGTACAATTTTATAAGAATATAAAAACTCATTCAGTAAGAGTACTCAAGCTTTTAGCTTTTAGTTTTTGGCTTTCGGCAGTTATATTCTCCTGTAAAGTAGGGCCATCCTATCAACGACCCTCCGTCCTGGACGATTCCCGAAGTTGGAAAAATCAAACGCTTGAAGACACATCCTTTGTTAAAACGGAAAATCCATTTGCTCTTGAGCAATCAGTAGGAAAAGATAGCATAAGAATTGATTATCAATGGTGGAAAGTTTTTGAAGATGACACATTGAATCAATTGATCGATAAAGCATTCTCCAGTAATCCCACCCTGAAGACAGCAGGGTATCGGATCATGGAATCAAGACAGTTGGTAACTACTGCAAGAGCCAATTATTACCCGGTAATATCGGTTGATCCTAACATCAATCGCAATCAACTATCTGCAAACCGTCCGAGCCAGGTCAGTACCGGAAGTCTTCCCGCATTAACACTTACAACAATTTCGGTTCCACTGGATATGAGCTATGAGCTTGACGTATGGGGAAAATTCAGAAGAGGAGTTGAGTCAGCAAAGGCTAATATGGCTGTGAGCGAGGCCGATTACCAGGTGATCCGATTGGGACTCACGGCAGACATAGCAACAAATTATTTCATGTTGCGTCTTATCGATAGCCAGATACAACTTTTTACAAATGCTTTAAAATTGCGTAATGAAAATTTGAAGTTGACGCAGGATCAATATAAAGCTGGTATTATCACTCAACTTGATGTGAATCAGGCGGCAAGTGAAGCCGGCATTGTGGAATCTCAGCTCATTGATTCAAAACGAACCCGGGCGTTGAGTGAGAACGCAATTGCTATTTTATGCGGTATTCCTGTTATGAATTTAGCAATTGCTCCAAGGACAGGATTACCAACTGTACCACTAATTCCGCTTGAAGTTCCATCAGATTTGTTGCAACGCAGGCCTGATCTTGTCGAAGCAGAGCAACAAGTCATTTCCGCAAATGCCCAGGTAGGGATAGCCCAGGCGGCATTTTTTCCATCCGTCAAATTATCAGCGGCTTCTGCAGGATTTCTCAGCTCAAAAACTGAAAATCTATTTGACCGGCAAAGTCAGACATGGATTGGTGGTGTCGGAATATCAATTCCAATATTCACTGGTGGAAGAAATACTTCGCAAAAGGAAGCCGCTGCCGCGAGATTAAAAGAAGCTGAATCGGCATACCGTCAGGTTGTTCTTAATGCATTTCGCGAAGTCCAGGATGCAATGGTCAACATTCAATATCGTTCGCAGCAGTCGGGAGTTCAGCAAAAATTACTGGAGACCGCCCGCACCACTTCGACTATGTCAAAAGAATTATATAAAAGCGGACTGACAACTTATATCAATGTGATCGTGGCTGATCGTGCAGTGCTGGATGCTGAAAATACCTATATCTTGATTACAGGTCAAAGGTTGTTCAACTCTATCTCTTTGATTAAATCACTGGGTGGTGGCTGGACGGGAATTAAATAGATTGAAACCCAATTTCACTTCGGCATTCAAGATTCGGCGTTTGGTGTTCGACTTTTTTTTCTCAATGTCGAACGCTCAATTTTAAATGTCGAATGTCGAAGTTATTCTGAGTTTAAATCCATTTTACCAACTAATCAAGCGTAAGACCAACCGTAAGAATAACCCCATTTCTTTTAGGATACTCCACCGTATCATTTGAATAGGGCATCATCAAACAACTTACTCCGGCACTCATCATTAAAGCAGACGACAATTTGATCCTGCTATAAAAGGCACTTGCTCCGTACGTCACGTATTCTGCGGCATCAAAGACTTTATTGTTATGCCAGCCCGTTACTGAAAGGTCAAGATGTTTTTTGGAATATGTTAAGCGCAGGCGATTAACCCAATCTCTTTCGCCTGGTTCGAGAGCAACATTACCGATCAAGGCACTGTGATCGATCGTAAAATTTTTAGATATCTTATAACTCGAGTTTAGAATAAACGTAACATCTGAGCCGCGGTCGGCGATCGTATTGGATTGCTCCAGGATAAAACCAACATTAGGCGTAATGGTTAGTCTCTTTCCAATGTGGAAAGCTTTATTGATTACCGCTAAGGTAAAGTTGATTTGGGTTGAGCGATCTTTCAGATCCATTGCTTTGAAGACCTGAAATCCCCAGGTCTTGCGATCATACGTAAAATTAAAGTCAAGAGTCGGGTTTTCTGAAACGATTCTACCGCCATAATTAAATTGTCCCATTGAATGTAAGCGGGTTGTAAACCTCCAATTGGATGCTGAATTCGTTTTTACTTTCTGGATTGAGTCGACAGGATCAGGACTTCCAAAGCAATGATGGATGCCAGGCAGCATAGTTAACATCAATATGACGACTCTTGCTTTCATTTTTTACCAATACAGGATTTCGTTGACACAAAGCTTCCTCCTCCGGTGTTTTTATTCAACCCGTTTCTTGTGAACTCCTTATTAAAAAATATTTATGCAAATTTTTCTATTAATACGTTAACAAAACAGTTTCAGTTTCATTAATTTTGACCAGATCAGTTGGGAAACTAATTTGAAAATTTGATGATTTGAAAATTCCCTGCCTGCCCGCGAGGCAGGGAAAATGGAATGCATCACGGCAATGTGAATAAGCGTGTGCGTTGAGCCCAAAACCCAGAATATGAAAACACTTACAGAATCACCCATCGAAACCGATCACCTTTATCAGGAGGTAGCGGAGCGAATTGAAAGACTGATTGAGAGAAAAGCGCTCAAAGTTGGTGACAAACTTTTATCAGTTCGCACGCTTAGCAAAGAGCAGGGGATAAGTCTTAGTACAGCTTTTCAGGCTTATTATCATTTGGAAAGCAAGGGATTGGTCGAGGCCCGTCCCCAATCAGGATATTATGTAAAATTTTCTCCCACGCATATGTTGGATATCCCAACTTGTCGTGATTCTACGGAAGAAGCGGTGCCCGTAACAATTGATGAAATGATCAGCAGTGTTTATAATGATTTGCGTTCGGACAAGCTCATTAATTTTTCGCTGGGTTCGCCATCATCTGAATTACTTCCCGCGGCCAAATTAAACAAAGCGGTTACCCAAGCACTGAGAAATTCATCGGACAGTTGTCTTGGATATGAACACATTCAAGGTAATGTTCAATTAAGAAAACAGATAGCGCGATTATCATTCAATTGGGGAGGAACATTGAGTGAGGAGGATGTCGTGGTAACTGCCGGATGTATGGAAGCACTTTCCTTTTGTCTGAAAGCGATTACAACACCGGGAGACGCGGTCGCAATCGAGAGTCCTACCTACTTTGGAATTTTTCAGGTGATGGAAAGCCTTGGACTTAACGTGGTGGAAATTCCAACGAACCCGTCCACTGGAATTGATCTTGACAGATTGGAAAGCTCTATTAAGAAATTCAATATCAAAGCGTGCCTATTTGTTCCCAACTTCAATAACCCCATGGGAAGTTGTCTTCCTGATGAAAAGAAAAAGAAGCTGGTTGAATTATTGACTAAGAATAATGTTCCATTAATAGAGGACGACATCTACGGTGAGCTTTACTTTGGGAAGACCCGTCCCAGAACATGTAAATCATTTGATAAGAAAGGCATGGTCATTCAATGTGGTTCTTTTTCAAAGTCGTTGGCACCGGGTTACCGTATAGGTTGGGTTGTTCCTGGTAAATTCAAAGACAAGATCATTCGCCTGAAACGCATGAATAATGTTTCCACCAATACATTAGCACAAGTGGCTATAGCAAACTTTCTTGCGAATGGCCGGTATGAATTGCACTTACGTCATTTGCGAAAAGCACTACATACACAAAGTCTTCGCTATATACAGGCTGTAACGGAATATTTTCCGGAAGGTACCCGCATCACACGGCCCCAAGGTGGGTTTGCACTTTGGCTTGAACTGGATAAGAAAATTGATACCTATAAAATTCATAAACGCGCTCTGAAGCATGGTATTGGAATAGCGCCTGGGCAGATATTTTCATCTCAGGGTCAATTTGAGAACTGCTTTCGAATCTGTTTCGGACTGCCATGGACTGATCGCATCGAACAGGCGATCAAGACGTTGGGAGATTTAGTGAAGAAATATTGATAATATCAGCCCGATGGCACATTTTTTTCAGCGCCGAAATACCCTGAAGGCTTGTGGAATAAACTTTTGCATCAGCTTTCGGGTTGTTATATTTGATTATAAGTCTGATTTAATACAAACCAAATAAAATAAAATTATGGCCTTTACACTTCCTGCGCTTCCTTACGCAGCTAATGCGCTCGAACCGCACATTGACGCCCGCACGATGGAGATCCATCATGGCAAACATCATAACGCTTATGTAACTAATCTTAATGCTGCATTGGCTGGAAAGCCTGAAGAGAATATGAGCATTGAAGAAATTTGTAAAAATATTTCAAAGTATCCGGCGCCGGTTAGAAATAATGGCGGTGGTCATTATAACCATAGTCTCTTCTGGACAATCATGGGTCCTAACGCAGGCGGTGCTCCAACGGGTGCCCTGGGTGATGCAATCAATGCTGCGTTCGGAACATTCGATGAATTCAAAACGAAATTCAATGCGGCAGCAACGGGTCGTTTTGGATCAGGCTGGGCATGGCTTATAAAAGATGCTTCCGGTATGCTGGCGATTACTTCAACTCCTAACCAGGATAATCCATTGATGGATGTTGCTGAAGTGAAAGGTACTCCACTTCTTGGATTGGATGTATGGGAACATGCATACTATCTGAATTATCAAAACCGTCGTCCGGATTATTGTGCCGCATGGTGGAATGTGGTGAATTGGAAAGAAGTAGCGAAGAGATTTGCTTAAGAAAAAAACACATTTAATCAGAAGCCCGGTTGATTGATCAACCGGGCTTCTTTTTTATTCCTATTTAAAATCAATGCTACTGTTTAGCGAATCGCAGTGCGTATGTTGACTTGTCTGTGATAACTTTGATAACATATAGTCCGCTCGAATAGTCGGCTACATGAAAAGTAACCTGATGTCCACTGGTTTCCTGACTGTCCATTTTCTTTCCGTCCATATGAAAGATAGAAACTGACTTATAACCTGCAATCTCTGGTAATAGAACGCTGATAAGTTCTTTTGCCGGGTTGGGGAAAATGCCCACAGGAGAATTTTCGGTCAGATCACCTGTGATAATTAAAGTTTGGTCATCCGAGAAAGCACTGACGCAATCATCGGCCGTGGACTGGACTTTATAAACACCTGCCTGTGTTACTTTAATGGAGGCATTGATAGAACCAGAAATCGCAGCACCGTTCAGAAACCATTGATTGCCTGATCCAGCGGAAGATGTCAACGTGGGGCTGGGTGTGTTGCCATCAGAAACAGTAATCGCCGGTTTGGATGGTTTAATGCAAAAGCTTTGAGTAACAGGAGTTGCGGCGCTAAAATTACTATTTCCTGACTGACTTGCTGTAA
>JANYDR010000593.1 GCA_025363495.1 Cyclobacteriaceae bacterium
ATTATTAATAAGATTTGCAGAATTTACAAGAGAGATCCAGTAGACCGCGATGATCTTTTCCAGGAAATATTGTACAATGCCTGGCGCTCTTATCCTTCTTTCCAGGGTCGCTCCAAATTTTCTACATGGCTGTATCGCGTGGCATTGAATACGGCCCTTCATCAGAACAGACGTGATAAGTTTTTTGGTAAGCTCACAGATCTTGCCATTATAGAACATCATGCCGATGAACCGGAGAATGATAAAATTGACCTGCTTTGGTCGGTAATCGAAAGACTCGATGAATTTGAAAAATCCCTTGTAGTTCTTTATCTGGATGAGTTGAGTTATAAAGAAATTTCGGAGATCACGGGTCTCACGGAGACAAATGTCGGTGTCAAATTGAATCGTATAAAAATAAAAATGAAAAAACTATTGGATCAATATGGAGCTTGATGACTTTAGAAAATTTTGGAATCAATCAGAAATGAGGGACGCATCACTTCTGAAAGAACGGGAACTTCTAAGTAAACTGGATTCCTATGAAAAATCGGGAAGGAGCATCCGCAAAGCCTTTTTATGGGAGATGCTTACCATAGCAGTTATTTATCTGGGCTTTATTTTCGTAGTTATTTTTTTAAGGGAAGGTGTAGAATCCTATATGTATAAACTTGTTGTAGTTACCTTGCTGGGAGGACTTCCGGTCTGTTATCGATTATATAAATCGCAGCGATGGATAAACAACCTTGATTACTCTCAGGACATCAAGTCCAATCTGGAGGCGTTCCTTGTTTACTATAAAACGACTTTACGTCTGTATCAGTGGTGTTCATATGGTACAATCGGACTATTATTAATTTTGTTTTTTACCGATCAGGCCTTTCTGGAGCTCGATGCCGCTTTAAAGGCAGCCATCGTCATATATATGATCTTATTTATGCTATTGACGGGGCCATACATTAAGAAAGTATATGGAAATAGAGTTGGGTCTATTGAGGCGTTTTTGAAGGGATAACGGTTTAAAAATGACAATACCAGTGGTCCATTGTCTTTGTTCTACCCAATACAATTAACCGCAAAGCGCGGGAAGGAATACACGCAAAGGCCGCCGAGTTAATGCCAAAGGCAATCTTTGCGCCCTCAGTTTCCGAGCTAGGTCTCCAAGTTAACGCCTTCGGCATTCTCCGCGACCTCCGCGCGGTTAAGTGCCGCCGGACGGGTCATGACTGCATCGTGTTATGTTAGATAGAATTCCAAGACCCTGTTGGTAAAACGATGTTTCTAACTTGATGTCTATCGAGTTTGATTCACCAGAAATTCCAATTGCACTGATATATTTTTGTTTCGTTCTTTTTGTCTTAGACACGAAAAGAACCAAAAAAGTCAAGGCGGAAAAAAGCCTGCCTGGTCCGGTAGGCAGGCTTCCCCCCGCAGTGCCATCACACCACCCCGCTTTTCCGCCAGGCCATCGCTCCTCGTAAACCCTTGAGATTTTTCAATGGCTATGAGCGCGGTAGATTTCTGTTTTTCGAAGATGGTTCCAACCGTTACCTGAAATTCAAATTGAAAGAAAATCCCTCAGCTCAATCGAAGGACAACTTTCAGTCATCGCATAAGACGCCTTGGTATTTTGCCGGGCGGTGCGGCGAGCAAGAGGGTGGCTAAGACCCAGCGTCGTTGCGATGACTCGGCCACGCGGCCGAGGAGCAAATAGTGGATTTTACTCTGATTTTAAGCATGCAATAATTTTGTTAGATAGAATTAATCAATCATTTACTCTTCAGGGAATAAATTGAATAATTACACCCAAACTTCTGTACAAAATAATCATCCATCTCATTGGCCTTCTTGAAAAGCCCTGTGATGTTGGCATTGATCTCGCCTTGCCTTGAAGAAAATATATCGGTGATGTAAACACGATAGGAGATGAACAACTCTTTTCCCTGCACTCCCAATTGATAGGGAGATACGTCAGCGGATAGCAGCTCTTCTAGCAATGGGCCCATGTTCTGCATGGGTAATTGATTAAGTGGAGATGTGGCATATAGATAGCTGTTATTAAAAACAAATAACCTTACCAGTGCGGAGTCGACATGGAATTCCCAAAACTCCTGCCCCTGACGTGCAAGCACCGGATTGATACCTAATCCAGCGATTGCCCGTTCACAAAATATTGAAAGATCGGAAAGGAGGGGCTCGTCGAAATACTTGACATCTATATTTTGCCCGCAACTCAGGCAGAATTCTATTTTCTCGGATATCAGCGTAGCACATGAGTCGCATACCAGATTGAACGAGCTTCCGACAACATTATTCAACGCATTGAACTCTTCAGTCAGTGTGGCAACTGGTACTGCGAAACCCATGTTATCAGCATTATTGAATTTACTTGAGGTAATGCCGATCACTTTGCCATTAGCATTGATCATCGGCCCACCGCTGTTGCCAGGATTCACCGCCGCGTCTGTCTGTATAAATTTACGGCCATCCACCAACTGGCTCGGCGCGCTTACAACGCCCTCTGTAACGGTAAAGGGCATACCGAATGGATAGCCCGCTACAAATACCTTATCTCCCTGTTTGAGGGTTGAGTCATCATGGAGTTCGAGCTGAGGAAGATCAAATTCTCCATCAACTCGCAAGAACGCAACGTCTTCCTGGGGATTGACGACCAGAACAGTAGCCAGATGACGTTTACCGTTCTTATCTTGTAAAGAGACTTTTTTATACTGACCTACAACATGGTAATTGGTCACAAAAATATTCTTGTCTTTAAGATAAAAGCCGGTGCCCGATCCGCTTGCGGTCATTACTTTAAATATGGATTGCTCGAATGAGTTCTGAGGCATAAATTAGAAAATGATTAGTTAGGAAAAGGTGTAGCCTCAATGGCTTGAAGTCCGCCTAACAAGATTCCGGATGCGTCCGCCCAGGATTTTCCGGATGCATTGGTAAGTGCGCCTATAAGAATAATGTTCACCGTGTTCTCCATGTTGTTTCTATAGAAAAGATCATAAATACAGTAAAGGGATTCAATGCACGAACCAATATAATTTTTACCACTATGGTATTCATATGTCTTGGTAGTTGCATCTTTGATCATTGTCTTGACTTTGGCTCCACTAATAGTTGACTTGGTTGGTACAAAAGTATCGACCTGGTAGAGGCTTTTTGCTAGACCTTCTTTGCCAGTTGCCTGGATTTGTAGTAAAAATTTACGACCCACCTGAACCCGTTCAGTGACATTGATCTGACCATTGGCCATCTCTGCTGCAACCTTTTCCATTTCTGTTTTGAGATAACCTTGCGTTTGAATGCAAAGGTCAATTCTTTTCAAGGCAAGCATGAGGAAATCGAGTGAGCTTCCAAACCAGCGTTGAGAATCAAAGTAGATCTGATAGTCAAACGTCTCCCTGATGATCTCATTGACATTATCCCATGCTTTTGTTGCTATTTCCGACGAAGGATAAACAACTTTGGGCGCTACAATGTTTTTTGCTTTGAACTTCTCGCGGAGTTCATCGTCATAGCGATCGGCACTGGAGCAAATTTCCTTCAGTACGTAATAAATTTTATATGGTTCGCAGGTATCAAGCGTAGTGGAGTAGTGAAATGCCAGTTGGTTGGATGAAAGTCTTATTTGAGCAAGATTTAATGGATAGAAATTCAACTCAGCAATTTTTCGAAGTAGGGGGATACGCATTGATTCAGTTATATCTACCAAAGGACAAGTCACATTTAGTTTGTCATCTTTTATTTGTATGTCCACAACTACAGAGCCATGCGGTACCGTAAATTGGGTTTGAGTAGAATTTCCGTATTTACTTCTGAGAGATGGATTAATGTAATCCAGCATGCTATAGACAGAATCCAGGTAACGCCTTTCATCCCAGGCTTTTGTCACATTGGGCCAAAGAGATCCATTTAGATTGCCTTGAAGGTTGCCCCAGAGGTTTACATAGAATTTTGGGGTGGTGGTCATGAAATACTTTTTATCAATTATGAGATACTAACGTAAAGAAGTTTTATGAGACTAGAAACACGTGAGTGAAATGTATTTGGAAGAATGACTTTGAATTATAAATCTGGTAACGACCTATTTCGCATTTTAAGCTCTCAATTATCAAAAATATTCCAGAGTCTCCTGGGCGCAGATTGTCAAATCGTCCATTTCTTATCAGGGTTACCCCTTGGTTTCCTAAGGTTTAGACTTACTACCTCCGTAGCTAAAATAATTTCGGCATCATTTAAATTCAATGAAAGTTTACTTTTTGACCCATTTTAGGCCTTTTTTTGGTCATAAACTCTGATTTTTTGCAAATCAGTCCTGCTCTGATTTCTGAGGTCTACAACTGCTGCACCTTTGATCTATCAAACAGCAAAAAAAACACTAACCCATTAACAACACATAAAATGAAAAATAATACCACATTCAAAGCACACGGAATCAACACAATGTTGATATCCCTCTTAATTCTAGCTTCAGGACTTTCAACCAGTTTTGGTCAGGCTGATCCTGGAAAGAGTCATGACCTTGTTGCGCATCAGGGCGATGGTCCGGAAGACCTTATTCACTTTGCTCCCAATCTCAATTTTAGTGCGCAAGCATTGCCATTGAGTGATCTGATCAACTCCGATTTTGTTGAGTTGAAACCCGCACTTGCTCCTGAAGGTTCAAGATTATATTTCAGTCGCTCCAAACACCCACACAATACAAGTGGAGAAGAAGATCATGAAGACATCTGGTATAGCGATTTTGATGATATAGCAGATACATGGTCAGCAGCAGTGCGCCTCCCGGGTAATCTTAATAATGATGGTCCTAACTTTGTATGTAGCGTTAGTCCCGGTGGTGATACCATTTTTCTTGGTAACCAATATTTGAAACGTGGAAAAATGCGTGCCGGAGTTTCGTTCAGTGTGATGAGCAAGGATGGAAAATGGTCTGATCCATCAACAATCAAAATTAAGAACGAGTATAATTTCTCAAACCATGCAAATTATTTTGTTTCACTAAAGAGTGATGTGATTATCCAGGCTATTGAACGCGATGATACAAATGGTGGACGCGACTTATATGTAAGTTTCTGGAATGGCAAACATGAAGCTTCTGAACCTGTAAACATGGGCCCTGTTATTAACTCAGTATTGGAAGAATCTTCACCTTATCTGGCGGCGGACCAAAAGACACTATACTTCGCGTCTAAAGGTCATCATGGCTACGGTGGTTACGATATCTACAGGACTACACGTTTGGATGAAACCTGGACCAACTGGAGTCAGCCTGAGAATCTTGGACCTGCGGTAAATGACGCGAAGGATGATGAGTTTTTTGTGATCTCACATTGCAACAGATACGCTTTCTTCTCAAGACAAATTGATGATACCAATGTGGACCTTTTCAGAATACATATCTCTGAACTTTTCACACCCACTGCCCGCTTTCGTTAATCAAAAAAAATCTCAATGGCAACCGGGATAAACCTGGCTGCCATTGAGATTTTAAAAATTGATCCTCAAACTATCATTAATTGTTGACTTTACTTTATCACGAATCCATCAATGCACTTTAAACAGACAGCCATGAAACTTAATAGAAGATATATCAGAAAAGGTTTTAATGCAGCACTGATCACTTTATTATTTATCATAGCCAGGATTTATTCAATCGCAGTGAGCGAAAATAAAGCCGAGCAGTCTGACTTAGCCAAATTAATAAACACTGGTAAAATTGAGACAAGAACTAATTATTAACATCTTATTAAATCATAACGATATGCAACTCAACCAGAATCAAAAAACAAATGCACTGATAGTAATTCTATTAATTGTATCTGCGATTTGCGGCTATTTGGTTTAATGCGAGTACGACTTCCAGATAATTCCCGAGCCAGTTTGATATTTTTTCGGAGGAATTTTTGGAAAGGCATTGAGGAATTTCTTGTCCAGGACTGGCCTTCGGCATTCTCCTAAAATACTTTTTGCATCCTCAACTGGAGATTCCGAGGTGGTTGACCATTTC